>NZ_JAWPOP010000119.1:0-1188 GCF_033344345.1 Vibrio sp. 1978 | reverse complement strand
ATTGCGAAGTAAGGTATTGAGGAGTAAGATTAACTCTAGATAAAACAAAGCCCCGAAACTCATTCAAACTTGGCGGAATGGAGAGTTATCAGGGCTAAAGCTTAAGGTAATTTTAACACATGGAAAGACAAAGACAATCCACACGTAACCGCCATAAGTGCAGTTATGTGTGAAAGCTAAACAATCAAACGCATTTCAACTCGATCTAATCGAGACGCTTCCTCATAAGCCGTATTGCACCGATGAACTCGGTGTCACTTACATACGCCCAAAAAGTACAGCGATTAAGAAAAAATATCTGCAAGTGAACCAACCGAAGTTGGTCACTTACCTTGTCTTTGATATTGATCGACAAGGCGGTGTGTTGGCTTGGTACGACAACGATCTTCCCACACCATATTGGACTTCAAAGAACCCAGAGAACGCACACGCACACATTGCGTATCGCTTGAAAGTTCCATTCTGTACGTCTGATATCGCGCATAGTGAACCTATTCGCTACGCAGCTGCGATTGAATCCGCGATGATTGAGCGTCTGAAAGCGGATCGTGGATTCGCAGGACTACTGACGAAAAATCCACTGCACCCACATTGGCAAAATGAGTTTTGGACAGAGTACGAGTACACACTCGATGAACTGGCGGAATACCTCGATCTGAAAGGCCACCCGTTACGTGGTAGCGAAACGTCTGGTCTTGGCCGTAACTGTGAGTTGTTCGATAACACTCGTCAGTGGGCATATAGAGCGATTCGAGAATACTGGGCACCTAACTACAAAAGAAAGTGGAATGCAGCCGTATACGACAAAGTAGAAAGCACGAATAGCCAGTTCAATGTCCCTTTGCCTGTGTCAGAAGTGAAAGCAATAGCGAAGTCAATCGCTAACTGGACGTATCGAGAGTTCACGCCTGAGAAGTTCCGTCAGAGCCAAGCTAAGAAAGGAGCTAAAGGCGGTAAAGCATCTAAGCGTAAGCCTGTAGCCAATTCAGAAAGAACACTCAAGCCTTGGGAAGATCTTGGTATTAGTCGAAGAACTTATTTTAGATGGAAGGATTCTGGAAAGGTTTAAGAAATGGCACCAGATAAGCCTTATCAGATAACAGCCCTTTTTAGGGTTGTTTTGCTTTTGCGAGGCTTTTTAATTTTTCGTATGTCAGTGCCTCTTCTCCTATTGTCCATCCTCTATGG
>NZ_JAWPOP010000118.1:0-1190 GCF_033344345.1 Vibrio sp. 1978 | reverse complement strand
TATGAATTAGTCGAAGATCTTAGCAACAACACCAGCACCTACTGTACGGCCACCTTCACGGATCGCGAAACGTAGACCTTCGTCCATTGCGATTGGTGCGATTAGCTCTACAGTCATCTGTACGTTGTCGCCTGGCATTACCATTTCTACGCCGTCTGGTAGCTGGATGTCACCAGTTACGTCAGTTGTACGGAAGTAGAATTGTGGACGGTAGCCTTTGAAGAATGGAGTGTGACGACCACCTTCATCTTTAGACAGTACGTATACTTCTGATTCGAACTTAGTGTGTGGAGTGATTGAACCAGGCTTAGCTAGTACTTGACCACGTTCAACTTCGTCACGCTTAGTACCACGTAGAAGTGCACCAACGTTCTCACCTGCACGGCCTTCGTCTAGAAGCTTACGGAACATCTCAACACCAGTACATGTAGTTGTAGTAGTGTCTTTGATACCTACGATAGCAACTTCGTCACCTACAGTTAGGATACCACGCTCGATACGGCCAGTTACTACTGTACCACGACCTTGGATTGAGAATACGTCTTCGATAGGCATTAGGAATGGCTGATCTACCGCACGCTCTGGCTCAGGGATGTAAGTATCTAGAGCTTCTGCTAGTTCAACGATTTTCGCTTCCCACTGCTCTTCGCCGTTTAGTGCGCCTAGTGCAGAACCTTGGATAACTGGTAGGTCATCACCTGGGAAATCGTATTCAGATAGAAGTTCACGAACTTCCATTTCTACTAGTTCTAGTAGCTCTTCATCGTCAACCATGTCACATTTGTTCATGAATACGATGATGTATGGGATACCAACCTGACGGCCTAGTAGGATGTGCTCACGAGTTTGTGGCATTGGGCCATCTGTCGCAGCAACAACTAGGATACCACCGTCCATCTGTGCAGCACCAGTGATCATGTTTTTAACATAGTCAGCGTGTCCTGGACAGTCAACGTGTGCGTAGTGGCGTGATGGAGTGTCGTACTCAACGTGAGAAGTTGCGATTGTGATACCGCGCTCACGCTCTTCTGGAGCGTTATCGATAGATGCGAAGTCTTTAGCTACACCGCCGTAAACTTTAGCAAGAGTAGTACAGATAGCTGCAGTTAGAGTTGTTTTACCGTGGTCAACGTGGCCGATAGTACCAACGTTAACGTGCGGTTTCGTACGTTCAAATTTTTCTTTAGACA
>NZ_JAWPOP010000117.1:0-1191 GCF_033344345.1 Vibrio sp. 1978 | reverse complement strand
TCATCAAGTCCGTCGCCGCCGCCAATGTTTAGCCTGTAGTGAACGTTTTACTACGTTTGAAACGGCAGAATTGGTCATGCCTAAAGTCATTAAGTCGAATGGCAATCGTGAACCATTCGATGAAGATAAAATGGTCGGTGGCATTCAGCGCGCATTAGAGAAACGTCCGGTAAGTGCCGACTCTATCGAGCTTGCAATCAGTATGATTAAGTCGCAACTCCGCGCAACTGGTGAGCGTGAAGTACCGAGCCAAATGATTGGTAACTTGGTTATGGATCAGCTTAAAGAGCTCGACAAAGTGGCTTACATCCGTTTTGCATCGGGTTATCGTAGCTTTGAAGATATTCGTGAATTCGGCGAAGAAATTGCCCGCCTTGAAGACTGATTAAATCATGCCTCAACACACTTCTGCGTCTCCATTTTCTCCTCAAGATTTTTCAATGATGTCGCGTGCGCTCAAGTTAGCTCGACGCGGCATTTATACGACGGCTCCAAACCCGAACGTCGGTTGCGTAATTGTTCGTGATGGCGTGATCATTGGTGAAGGTTATCATCATCGCGCTGGAGAGCCCCATGCTGAAGTGCACGCGATGCGCATGGCTGGTGATAAAGCTGAAGGTGCAACGGCATACGTTACCCTTGAACCGTGCTCCCACTATGGACGCACGCCACCTTGCGCTGAAGGATTGATAAAAGCCAAAGTGGCGCGAGTAGTGTGTGCGATGGAAGATCCGAATCCAAAAGTGGCTGGACGTGGCATCCAAATGCTACGTGAAGCCGGAGTTGAGGTTCAGGTTGGACTGTTAGAAAACGATGCGATTGAGCTCAATCGTGGCTTCATTAAATTCATGCAAACAGGCATGCCATTTATCCAATTAAAAATGGCAGCAAGCTTAGATGGACAGAGTGCGCTAAGTAATGGCAAGAGCCAATGGATCACCTCCCCACAGGCTCGCCAAGACGTGCAGCGTTATCGAGCGCAAAGCGGTGGCATTCTGTCTACAAGCAAAACAGTGATGGATGATAACGCTTCTCTCAACGTTCGTTGGGATGATTTGCCGCAGAGTGTTCAAGCGCACTATGAGCTGACGGAAGTTCGCCAACCAGCAAGGGTAATACTCGACCGTCAACAGAAACTGAGTGATGACCTTAAACTGTTCAGTACCGAAGGTGAGCGAATTATTGTCAGCA
>NZ_JAWPOP010000116.1:0-1196 GCF_033344345.1 Vibrio sp. 1978 | reverse complement strand
ACCGGCTTCCCTTGGTTGTGGTTGGGCTATAGTCAAATTGATGCGCCACTAGCAAGCTTTGCACCGATCGGTGGTGTAGAACTGCTTACGCTGTTTGTTCTTATTAGTGCAGGAGCATTAGCATATGCGTGGATTCACAAACAGTGGTTGATGATTATCATCCCTGTTGTTTTGATGAGCGCAGGTTTTGGGATTCGCCAATATGATTGGGTGACACCTCGCCCAGAAGACACCACCAAAGTGGCGTTGATTCAAGGTAACGTCGACCAGAACCTCAAATGGCTGCCAAGCCAACGCTGGCCAACCATCATGAAGTACGCCGACCTGACGCGTGAAAACTGGGACGCCGACATCATTGTCTGGCCAGAAGCAGCAATCCCTGCATTTGAAGTTGAAGTGCCTTCCTTCTTGAGCAACATCGACAGTGCCGCGAAGATGAACAACAGCGCCATCATCACAGGCATTGTTAATCAATCGGAAGACAAGCAGTTCTATAACAGCATTCTGTCGCTAGGCGTCACACCATACGGTGATTACAGCTTTGATATGAGCGAACGCTACCACAAGCATCACCTATTACCGTTTGGTGAGTTTGTTCCGTTTGAAGATATCTTGCGCCCGCTGGCTCCATTCTTCAATTTACCAATGTCGTCGTTTAGTCGTGGGGCGTTCGTGCAACCTAATATCGTTGCGAACGGCATGCACATGGCACCAGCGCTCTGTTACGAGATCATTTTTAATGAACAAGTGCGTCAAAACGTTACTGACGAAACCGACTTCATTCTAACGCTTTCGAACGATGCATGGTTTGGACATTCGATTGGACCACTTCAGCATATGGAAATCGCTCGTATGCGTGCTTTGGAACTGGGCAAACCGCTGATCCGTTCAACAAACAACGGCTTAACAGCAGTAACCGATTATAAAGGCAAGATTGTAGAGCAAGTTCCTCAATTTGAAACAGCTGTACTACGTGCAGAGCTCACCCCAACAGATGGAACAACACCATACCGAACGTTTGGCACTTGGCCATTGTATTTTTGGGTTGCGCTGAGTTTAATGCTGGCTTGGTGGTTACCGAGAAAGAAAGACTAAAAACGTCATTTTTTTAACATAAGACGAATAACGAAAAAGAGGCCACACGGCCTCTTTTTTTCTTATCAAGCAAATACAAAAAGATTGTATAGGTGGCTATG
>NZ_JAWPOP010000115.1:0-1211 GCF_033344345.1 Vibrio sp. 1978 | reverse complement strand
TTTCTTTTTCTTCTTCTTCTCGCTTTTTGTACTCTTCCTCCAGTTCATTGAGAACGCCCTTCATTCTGTCAATGATCTCCCGAACTTCATCTAACGGGAGTCCTCGCAACAGGGTGCGAATGCGGCTTTTACGCTTTAACTCTGCGATTATTAACTCTCTACGTTCAGCCGCTGATAGCGTAGAGAACTCCTCGTGGTCTTTCATGTCATACGGAGCCCATCAGTTTTCCTTTAAGTGAATCACGTTGAGAGTTCAGTTTTGCGTCAGTCTGCACTGGCGAATTTTGATGCTGTGCAGGTTGACTCTCTGAACTCTGTTGCTCAAAAGACCCAATGTTGCCAGAAAATCGAAGAGAATAAAGACCCAATAGAGCAAGGGCGCGGAGCCGATCACTACGCGCCTTATGCTGCATCTGGGACAGTTCACGATAGAGCTCCGGAAAGGCTTGCTCCGATATGTTCAGATTAGATATTTTTCCATCCCATTTGCTACCAGCCACAACGACCTCCTATCTATCAGCCGCAGAACCAGAAGCCCCTGGCATTGGATGCCACGGATTCGTTGGGCAGTACGATCCTGCTCTTAGGGAAAAGCTCCTTGGCCGCATCTTGGTAAGCCTCGGCACCGCCGCCAGCCAGCAGAACTACGTCAGCATCCATCCCGTCCTCACGCATTGACTTCCGCATAGGGATCAAGGCGTTTTGAGCGACTTTGGTTGAGGCTTTCTTGAAGTAGTCTTTGATCGATACCTTTTCACCGTAGAGGAAGATTTCGGCCTTACCGGCACGAATAGCTTTCTCGATCTTTTCGATGCCAGGGGCACCGCCGTGGTCTTCCTGAATTAGCCGGTCCGTTTCCTGTAGCAACACCGACATCGCCTTGAGGCTGGTGCCAGATGAGTGATAGCGGACCTCTCCCTCTTCAAGAGCTACCCAGTCTACAGAAAAGAACCCAGGGTCAATTACAACGGTTTTTCCTCCCTGGATAATCTCCAGGAGGTCTTCATCTTTGGTTGAACTTACAACATCCATGTAAGCACCGGCAGGTTGAGGTACAACCACGACAGACTTAACCGCTACCGATCGTTTTGGCGTGATCTGGTGTTCACCCTCAAGCCGAGATTTCAACGCCTCTCTGCGCTCTACGTCCATGTACTGACTAACAGGCAGGCCAGTCACCAGCACATCGATCTCCTTCTGCTCGGACATCA
>NZ_JAWPOP010000114.1:0-1216 GCF_033344345.1 Vibrio sp. 1978 | reverse complement strand
AACCATTTGGAGTGATGTTGCTGGCGTTTACAGTGCGGATCCTCGTTTGGTGTCGGACGCATGTCTGTTGCCTTTACTGCGCTTAGACGAAGCGAGTGAACTGGCCCGCCTTGCAGCTCCGGTCTTGCATAGCCGTACGTTACAACCTGTCGCGCAAAGCACGATGGACTTAAGCCTCAAGTGCAGTTATCAACCTGAATCGGGTTCAACGCGTATTGAGCGTGTACTTGCTTCTGGGCGTGGAGCGAAAATCATCACTTCTTTGGATGAAGTATTGTTGATTCAATTGTCTTTTAGGCATGGTCATGACTTCAACAAAACCCAAAGTGATGTTTTAAAGTCTCTTCAACGTGCGCAACTCGAGCCACTCTCTTACGAAGCCCAAGCCGATCAGCAAAAATTACGCTTAGCGTACACCGCAGAGATTGCGACAGGTGCGCTGAAGTATCTACAAGATCTTGCGGTTGAAGCTGAAATCAAACTCAAAGAAGGCTATTCACTTGTGGCCGCTGTCGGAGCGGGCGTAACGAAGAATGCCAACCATTGTTTTGGTTTTTACCAAAAATTGAAGCACGCACCAGTTGAATTTGTTTCTGAAACTGAATCAGGTTTAAGCCTAGTTGCAGTACTGCGTCGCACCGATACCGAAGCATTAGTGCAGTTGATTCACAGCCAGTTATTCCAAGCGCAAAAGCGCGTAGCGGTAGCGTTATGTGGCAAAGGCAATATCGGTTCTAGCTGGTTAAATCTATTTGCGACTCAGAAAACAGAACTCGAAAAACGCCACGGTATGAGCTTTGACTTAGTCGCCGTTGTCGATAGCCAGACATATTGGTTTGATGAAAAGGGTATCGATGCGGCGGCGGTTGCCGACAAGTTTGATGATGAAAGTATTGAGAACGATGGGACGTGGCTGAGTCGGTTAGGCGATTTACAAGGTTATGATGAAGCCGTGGTATTGGACGTGACCGCGAGCAAAGAGTTGGCGCAACGTTATGTTGATATCGCTCAGCAAGGCATTCATTTAATTTCTGCTAACAAAGTTGCAGGCTCTGCCGACAGTCAGTACTACCATCAAGTGCAAGATGCATTCGCAAAAATCGGTCGCTACTGGCTCTACAACGCGACGGTTGGGGCAGGGTTACCTATCAACCATACCGTGCGAGATCTGCGTGAAAGTGGTGACGAGATTGTGGCGCTATCCGGAATCTTCTCA
>NZ_JAWPOP010000113.1:0-1220 GCF_033344345.1 Vibrio sp. 1978 | reverse complement strand
CCTATTTTGTGTGGGTATGTGAGCAGGGTTACTTTAGTACTTGCTCGATCTGACGAGCCTTTACTTGGCGGTTACTTGAAATTAATTCTTCAAGCCATGTTTGGTGGCCTTGTTGAGCCAGTTGACGAGCGACCAGTGTCGCTTCTTCAGATAATGCCATTTTCGCAATAAGAAACTGTTTCACTTCCGGCGATAATGGATTGGATTTGGTGAGTAAGCGAATCGCGTGAGGTTTGAGGCTTGGGTTGATCGTGGCATTCATCAACTGCTGCAAAGAGAAAGCATCTCCTGTATCAGCTAAGCGCTTGAGTTCCTGTTGGCTATTGTAATCGGCGCGCATTCGCCATAGTAAATCGTACATGGCTTTGTCTTGGCTGACTTGCGCCATACGAACGACCACTGCTGTGGACGGTAGCCAACTGGTGACATTCGCTTGAGTTAACTGCGTCGTTAAGGCTTTTAACGCACTTGGCGATAAGCTATCTAGCTCACGAATGAGCAAGGATTCTCTCGTCTGAATTTGTTGAGACGTCCCCGTTAACCACTGCTGCAGGTTTAACTCTTTTCGTTCAGCTTGCAGCACAAAATCTAACGTGCTTTGGTCTTGTTTCCAACGCTTAATTAAACGACTCGCAATCGCTGGGTAATTGAATGCGGGTACACTGAATTCATAGCCATCGCCTCGCTCCAACATTTGATACGTGGGTGTCAAACGAACTTGCGATTCCACGAACAGTGCCATGCGCGGGGTAAGTATGATGTTTTGCTGTTCTAATTTTTCCAACAGGCGAAAACGCACCACTTCTTGCTGAGGAAAAGCGAGCCGATCGAGGGAAAATTTAAGCGAATCAACCTCATCTCTGACCACGTACTCAAGGAGTTCAGAAACTTTGGTTTGAATTTGAGTATCCTGAAGCCACTGTTCTACCACAGACTCCTGCATTTCCTTCGCAGAAACGGCCACGGGTAGAGTGAGCAGTGACAAGCTCAGGAGTAATGACGACAACATTCCTTGTTGCATGTTAACCTCCCGATAACATTTGTTCTCATTTTGCTGCTTCTATTGATAGAAAGCAATAAAAAAGCCACCATTTTTGTGGTGGCTTTTTCAAAATAAGAACTCAGTTATTACTGACGACGCATCGCATCGAAGAACTCATCATTCGTCTTCGTCATTGCTAGCTTATCGATTAGGAATTCCATTGCGTCGATTTCGCCCA
>NZ_JAWPOP010000112.1:0-1240 GCF_033344345.1 Vibrio sp. 1978 | reverse complement strand
AGTGTATCCCCTCTTGAGATTGGATGGCAGCTAGACCAACAGATTTGGAGTCGTTGTATTGGTGCCGTATTAGTTTCAGCAACAATGCGAGCGTTGAACTCTTTCCACTATTTTTGCCATCAAGTAGGCATTGATGGCAAGCCAGAATCTGGGACTCAGTTTTTGGCACTCGCTTCGCCTTTTGATTATCAAAACCAAGCTGAGTTACTCATACCTGCAATGAAGTACGAACCATCGGCACCTCAGTTTACTGAATATCTTATTGAGATCTTGCCTAAGTACTTAGAAGACAAAAAGGCCAACTTGGTATTATTCTCCTCTTACTGGCAGATGAACCAAGTCGCAGAAGCGCTGTCTTCAGAGTTCATAAAACGAGGCTGGGCTTTGCAAGTACAAGGCGAAAGTTCTCGTCAAGAAATTCTAAAAAAACATAAAAAGCTTGTAGAAACAAACAAAACCAGCGTTCTCTTTGGTACAGGAAGCTTTTCGGAAGGACTCGATTTGCCAGGAGAGTTACTGGAAAACTTAGTGATCACCAAAATTCCATTTGGTGTTCCTACCTCTCCAGTAGAACAAGCGCATTCAGAATACATAGAAAAGAAAGGCGGCAACCCGTTTATGCAAATCACTGTACCTGATGCGAGCAAAAAGCTGATCCAGAGCGTGGGCCGCCTACTGCGTAAAGAACGAGATTCTGGTAGAGTGACCATTCTGGATCGACGCCTCGTAACCAAACGCTACGGGCAAGCACTTATCGACTCACTGCCGCCATTTAAACGAAAAATAGAATATTAGAAGAATAAGAATTTATGGAAATGATAGAGCCGACAATGCTGTTGGTGTTGGCGCTAGTCGCTTTTGTTGCTGGATTTATTGACGCAGTCGCAGGTGGTGGAGGGATGCTAACCGTCCCTGCTTTGCTGTCTTTGGGGCTTCCTCCTCACATTGCTTTGGGGACGAACAAGTTGGCTGCTACCTTTGCATCGTCAACTGCCGCATTCACTTACTACAAAAAACGCTTGTTCAAACCTCAGTGTTGGGGGCGCGCGTTTGCAGCAACGCTTGTCGGCGCAACATTGGGCACGCTCTTTGTCGATGCCATCAGTACGGATTGGCTAGAAAAAGTCTTGCCTCTTCTTATATTAGCCGCTGCGCTGTATACCGTGTTCCATAAAACGCCACATTCACCTCATCAAAGCCCAATACCAGAGCCTTGCCCAAAGCTGCATAAAAAACAGTA
>NZ_JAWPOP010001124.1:0-500 GCF_033344345.1 Vibrio sp. 1978 | reverse complement strand
TTAGAGATTGACGCATGTCGCTGACTTGAGAAAAATATTACGCATGTTACTTACACAGTTTAGCCATCCTCTCTGACCATGCCATTAATCACGATATTGTTGTAACTCACCATGCCGATCACTTCGCCATCTTCAATCACGGGCGCGCGGCTGATCCCAAATCGCTCAAACAGACGAGCACAGTATTTGACGTTCATATCTGGATCGACACACAAAGCAGGCTTAGTCATGATTTCGTAGATATTGGTGCGCTGAGGGGCACGGTTATTTGCCAACACTTTCTTCGCAATATCATTCATTAGCACAATGCCGTATTCGTCGTTGTCATCGCGCTTTTTGACCACTAGCGCTTTCACTTGATATTTCTTTGCCAGAGTAATGCCTTCGTATACGGTCATCAGTCCATCTACCATAACGTAAGTAGCAGCCATGACGTCCCTTACTCGTACTATCGTTTGATTACTCATAGGTCATCCTCAGCCACCGTGGTCAACGTTTCG
>NZ_JAWPOP010001123.1:0-500 GCF_033344345.1 Vibrio sp. 1978 | reverse complement strand
TACCTGGCGCAAGCTCTCGGTACATTGTGAAGTCTTTCGTTGCTTGTGCAGCGGCTATGCTGAAGCGATCGACTAAATCCGCTCGCACCGCTTCGCCCTTAAACAATAAGGTGAAATCGATGTGGGCAATGCGATCCCTAGTTGCTTGTGGCAACTGCGCTATCTGTGAAAGCCTATCTGACTTCGCCACTACCGTTTGTTTCAGACCATCATTTGTCATGCGTCTTGTTTATCCAATTCAACCAGTTTATTAAAACTCTGTTTATAAAGTACCGTCAGACATCGCGTAATCACATTGAAAAGCATGGCATAAAGCTGCTCTTTATCCGCAATGACTAATCAATCTCTAGTGGTTGAAGCTGGACAGATGGCCATAAAACACTGAATAGGCTTCAACCTAATTAATTTTATTAGGTATCATCCTATCACAAATTATTTTGTAGGGAAGACTAAGCGGCAACTTTTTGATCTGGATTGCAATTGCCGCTCAGGTATGGGCG
>NZ_JAWPOP010001122.1:0-500 GCF_033344345.1 Vibrio sp. 1978 | reverse complement strand
GACACAGTTGAACAAAGGCCTAGGAACAAGGCTTGTCCGCGCTCTCGTTGAACTACTGTTCTCGGACCCCACCGTGACGAAGATTCAGACCGACCCGACTCCGAACAACCATCGAGCCATACGCTGCTATGAGAAGGCAGGATTCGTGCGGGAGAAGATCATCACCACGCCTGACGGGCCGGCGGTTTACATGGTTCAAACACGACAAGCCTTCGAGAGAAAGCGCGGTGTTGCCTAACAACTCATTCAAGCCGACGCCGCTTCGCGGCGCGGCTTAATTCAGGTGTTAGCGGTAATTTAACCAGATAGGAGTACAGACATATGAAAATCGTAAAAAGGATATTATTAGTATTGTTAAGTTTATTTTTTACAATTGCGTATTCAAATGCTCAAACTGACAACTTAACTTTGAAAATTGAGAATGTTTTAAAGGCAAAAAATGCCAGAATAGGAGTAGCAATATTCAACAGCAATGAGAAGGATACTTTGAAGATTAATAA
>NZ_JAWPOP010001121.1:0-501 GCF_033344345.1 Vibrio sp. 1978 | reverse complement strand
TTTGTAGTTCTGCTCAATCTTAACGGCGGTGTGCGCTTTGGATGTGGTAGCCCCGCCAATCAGAAGAGGAAGATCAAAATGGAGACGTTCCATCTCTTTAGCAACATGAACCATTTCATCCAGAGATGGGGTAATCAACCCTGACAAACCAATAATATCAACGTTCTCTTCTATCGCGACTTTCAAGATCTTTTCACACGGTACCATCACGCCAAGATCGATGATCTCGTAGTTATTACACTGCAGTACAACGCCTACAATGTTTTTGCCGATGTCGTGCACGTCACCCTTCACTGTCGCCAACAAAATTTTTCCGTTACTGCTACCAGATTGTTTTTCGGCGTTAATAAAAGGCTCTAAATGCGCGACAGCTTGCTTCATCACACGTGCAGATTTCACTACTTGAGGTAAGAACATCTTACCCTCACCAAATAGGTCACCCACCACGTTCATGCCATCCATCAAAGGGCCTTCAATCACTTCAAGTGGCTTTGCCGCATT
>NZ_JAWPOP010001120.1:0-501 GCF_033344345.1 Vibrio sp. 1978 | reverse complement strand
AATGGTACAGATAAAAAAGGCTCTTCAGCCATCGGCAGTCAGCCAATTATAGGTTAGCCATCTCGTCCCATTCGTCGTCAGTTAGCAGCTTGTTCAAATCAACAAGGATCAGAAGCTTACCGTCACGGTTGCTTACACCTTGGATGAATTTCGCGCTTTCGTCTGTACCTACAGAAGGCGTAGTGTCGATCTCAGAAGAACGTAGGTAAACCACCTCAGCAACGCTATCTACCAAGATGCCGATAACTTGACGCTCTGATTCGATCACGATGATACGTGTGTTATCAGTTACTTCGCCTTCCATCAAACCGAAGCGTGAACGTGTATCGATAACCGTTACAACGTTACCACGTAGGTTGATGATACCTAGTACGTAATCTGGCGCACCTGGAACTGGAGCAATTTCAGTGTAACGAAGAACTTCACGAACTTGCATTACGTTGATGCCGTACGTTTCTTCTTCTAGTTGGAACGTCACCCACTGAAGAACTTCGTCATTCG
>NZ_JAWPOP010001119.1:0-501 GCF_033344345.1 Vibrio sp. 1978 | reverse complement strand
GAGATTTTGTCTACAACTTACCTATTTTGATTGCGCCTAAATGGGTCGACTCAAAAGCCAACCCCATCGCCCTACCCAACCTCAATCACTATTTATTGCAGTTGGCCGAAGCATCACCCCCAGAAGAAAGCCAAATTTATGAAGTTGGTGGGCCAGATACACTCAGCTACCGCGAGCAGTTTAAAATCATTTGCCGAATCACCAACAAGCCTTATCGGCTGTGGTCGACACCGTTGCTTACCCCCAAAATGGCATCGTACTGGCTCGGTTTGGTCACCTCTGTGCCAGCAAACATCGGCAAAGCATTACTCGCAGGGTTAGAGCATGACTACATCGCCGATTCCAAAGCGATTGAAGCACGATTTCCGCAAACGCTGATCAGCTACGAGCAAGCGGTATCCGATACCATCCAAGATGAAGGCACGTTTGTGCGCAGTAATGTTTGGGGCTTTGAGCCAGCGGCACTTCGTCGATGGCAGCCGGGGTATGGCTACTACCCTA
>NZ_JAWPOP010001118.1:0-502 GCF_033344345.1 Vibrio sp. 1978 | reverse complement strand
TGTGGTTGTGTTGAGTCCAGAAGGCGCGTTCGATAAACAATTGATGTCATTAGTGACGCTGAACGGCGATATTCAGAAAATACAAGAGCAAATCGCGCTCAGCATGGAAGCCATTCATCAACAAATTGGTGAACTGGTTTCTACTGCGGATCAAACGTTCAAACAGGTGAAGAGTGAAACCGCCGAGCGTGTGTCTTACGGCAACCACGTTTTGATTGTCTGCTTTAGTTTGTCGATCATGACGAGCATGTTCTTGACGTATTACTTCATCAACCGCCGCATTGTGGCGCGTTTGATAGGGTTAGGTGACAGTATTGATGCCATAATCAAAAACGACCTGAGCCATCCGGTTGTGGTGGACGGCAATGATGAGATCGGACGCTTGAGTGAAAAGCTCATCGAATATGGTGAAAAGGTACAGGAAATTCAGCGGACTAACGCTTTGAGTCTGATCAACAACACCACGGCGAGTTTGATTACCAGTGACCTCAATGGCGTAGTG
>NZ_JAWPOP010000111.1:0-1245 GCF_033344345.1 Vibrio sp. 1978 | reverse complement strand
CGTTGCTTTTTTCGGCATCGTAGTATTGATGGGCTTGCTGGTCGCCAATATGTACAACATTCAGGTGAACCAGTTTCAAGATTATCAAACCCGTTCAAATGACAACCGCATCAAAGTGGTTCCTATTGCGCCAAACCGCGGTCTTATCTACGACCGAAATGGTGTCCTGTTAGCCGAAAACCGTCCTGTCTTTAACTTGGAGCTGACTCCAGAAAAAATCAAAGACATCGACGCTACTATCCAAGAATTGCAAACCATTCTGGAAATCACACCAGAACAGATCGAACGCTTCCATCGTGAGCGTAAGCGTACTCGTCGATTCAAATCCGTCCCATTGCTAACCCAGCTGAACGAAAAGCAGGTCGCGGTCTTTTCCGTCAACCAATACCGTTTTCCTGGTGTTGAAATTAGTGCCACACTCAAACGTTACTACCCTTACGGGGAAGTGTTAACGCACGTAATCGGCTATGTTTCTCGTATCAATGACCGCGACATGCAGCGTTTGATTCGAGAAGAAAAAGACGCCAACTACCAAGCGACTCGTGACATAGGCAAGTTGGGCATCGAAAAATACTACGAAGATCTGCTGCACGGCACTGCTGGCTACCAAGAAGTGGAAGTCAACAGCCGAGGACGCGTGATTCGCACGTTAAAATACGTACCGCCAGTTCCGGGCAAAGACATTGTCTTAAACCTCGATATCAACTTGCAGCTTTACGTTCATCAGCTTTTGGATGGTCGACGTGGCAGCGCTATCGTGCTTGATGCTCGAGACAATGGGGTGCTAGCTATGGTGTCTAGCCCAAGTTACGACCCGAACGCTTTTGTCCACGGCATTTCTGGTAAAGCCTATCGCGATTTGTTGAACGATAAAAACCGCCCGTTGGTAAACCGCACGACGCTAGGTATTTATCTGCCAGCTTCAACAATCAAGCCATTTATGGCAGTCGCAGCGTTGCAAGAAGGCGTAATCACGCCAAATACTACTCGCAACGACCCAGGTTATTGGCGCGTTCCTAACTCAGACACTCGTCCATTCCGTGCCTGGTTGCGTTGGGGACATGGCCGCGTAGATGTCATTAAATCCATTGAAGAGTCTGTTGATACGTTTTACTGCCAAATTGCTTATGACTTGGGGATCGACCGAATTTCAAACTGGATGATGATGTTTGGTTTTGGTGACTACACAGGCATCGATATCTACGAAGAAAGTAAGGCTAATATGCCAACTCGTGATTGGAAGAT
>NZ_JAWPOP010001117.1:0-502 GCF_033344345.1 Vibrio sp. 1978 | reverse complement strand
GCTTATTTCTCCTACACGCACTAATACTTATAAATAGAAAAACATACGACATCAGTTGATTAGGCAACTTCAAGAGGGGAAGTATGATGGGCTCTGCGTATTGGGAAAAACTAGTGCCACAAATCAATCCACCAAAGGTGCCTTCCGCAGTGGAAGGTCTTGGGATCCCAGCTTCAGTCGTTGAAAACCTAGTTCTGAAACATTTGGCTGCTTATCCCAAATGTGATTTAGTTGAACTGACTCAACGTTTGTGTGTGGTTTCAAACATCGTTGAGCTTGCACTCGCGCAGTTGAGAAAACGCAGTTGGGTTGAGGTGTATCAGCCTGCGTCAGACAAACTAAGTCATTCGTATTCTAATGTTCGATATAGCCTTACCGAATTTGGTTTGGCTGAGGCGGATATTGCTTATCGAAAAGATCCCTACATTGGCCCAGTTCCTGTGTCGTTGGACGATTATTGGACGGTTGTGGAAGGGCAAGATCTGCGTAAAAATCCAATTAC
>NZ_JAWPOP010001116.1:0-502 GCF_033344345.1 Vibrio sp. 1978 | reverse complement strand
ACGAATACTTACAATTCAGTCCATAGATTTTCATTATAATTCACGTTTATTTCACGCTCGCTTTGCTAGAAACGACACAACATCACGACTAAGTCCATCACAAAATAAATATGAAAAGTTCGTCTAAGAGACCCATGTTTGGGCCATTGCAGCCTCTCGCTGTTTTTTCTTTGTTTTCACTTGCATTTTTGTCCATATCACGCATTTTACTCGCCTTTTGGCAGTTTGATCGTATTGAATCCTTCAACGACTTCCTTTACATCCTAGGCCAAGGCGTGCGTGTTGATATCGCAACGTTATGCTGGTTGTTCATCCTCCCTGCTCTGCTTTCTTCTTTCATGCCACTAAAAGGCAAGGTAGGAGAATGCTGGAAATGGGTATTGCGCTTGTGGATGGTCGCTGGGCTATGGATTCTTGTGTACATGGAGCTGGCAACGGCGCCATTCATTCAAGAATATGACCTACGTCCGAACCGCCTGTTTGTTGAATACCTCATCTACCC
>NZ_JAWPOP010001115.1:0-502 GCF_033344345.1 Vibrio sp. 1978 | reverse complement strand
ACTGAAAATCCCTAACGACAACATGTCGGAATTCTACCAATGGTTCCACTTCCGCTTAGAAACTGAAGCAGAGCAGTCTCACACCATCAAACTGCTCGATCTAGCGAAGTCAGCATACCCTGAAGGTTGGCAAGGTTACGACGTTGTTGCGTCTTATGACCGTGAAGAATGGTTCCGTATTCCTGCTGAATTTGATGGTGACACATTAACGTTTACTGTGATCCCAGAGCGCAGCTCTATCTATTTCGCATACTTTGCACCGTACACTTATGATCGCCATCTCGATCTACTGCACATGGCGCAAAGCGCGCACCACTGCAAGCTAGATACACTGGGTCATACCCTAGATGGTAACGACATGAGCCTACTGACTTTTGGTGAGCCAGAAGAAGGCAAAAAGAAAATCTGGATGATCGCGCGTCAGCATCCGGGCGAAACCATGGCCGAGTGGTTTATGGAAGGTATGATTCAGCGTCTGCTGGATGAAAACGATACGGTTGCC
>NZ_JAWPOP010001114.1:0-502 GCF_033344345.1 Vibrio sp. 1978 | reverse complement strand
CATGAATACCTCATTGAATTATACCCAAGTGATCTCCGAATTACGGTTCAAAGGTCACTTGGGTATAAAAGTCAGGTATTATAGCCTTCCTAGTTCGAATAGTTGAGCAATTTCACATATTTTCATGTACACACTTCGCCCATATCAAGCTGACTCTGTTAAAGCCGTTATTCATTACTTTCGCAAACATTCCACCCCCGCAGTGATCGTACTACCAACTGGTGCGGGGAAAAGCTTAGTTATTGCAGAACTGGCACGCCTTGCCAAAGGGCGTGTGTTGGTTTTGGCCCACGTAAAAGAGCTGGTGGAACAAAACCACGCGAAATATGAAGGCTACGGTTTGAAAGGCGCCATATTTTCGGCAGGATTAGGAAGAAAGGAAACCGACCAACAAGTGGTGTTTGCCTCGGTGCAATCGGTAGTGCGCAATTTGGACTCATTCAAAAACCAGTTCTCACTTCTGGTTATCGATGAATGTCACCGTGTGCCAGACGATAAAAAC
>NZ_JAWPOP010001113.1:0-503 GCF_033344345.1 Vibrio sp. 1978 | reverse complement strand
CTGTATGCTCAGGACAAGCTGGGTAACCCGGTGCAGGACGGATCCCTTGGTACTTTTCACGGATGAGCTCATCATTCGATAGATTTTCATCTGCTGCATAGCCCCAAATTTCTTTCCTGACACGCTCATGCAAGTATTCAGCAAAAGCTTCGGCTAAACGATCCGCCACCGCTTGAATCATGATGGCGTTGTAGTCATCGCCTTGCGCTTTGTACTCATCGGCCAACTCACGCTCACCGATACCGCCAGTTACTGCAAACGCTCCAACCCAATCCTGTTTGCCAGATTCTTTTGGCGCGATGTAATCCGACAAGCAGTAGTTAAAGCCTTTAGGCTTTTCTGTTTGCTGACGAAGATTGCGCAATACGTTAGCAACCTCGGTACGCGACTCATCGGTGTACACTTCAATATCATCACCCACGCTTGCCGCTGGGAATAGACCACATATCCCGCGAGCCTTAAGCAATCCTTCACGTTCAACTCGATCAAGCAACTCATTGGCA
>NZ_JAWPOP010001112.1:0-503 GCF_033344345.1 Vibrio sp. 1978 | reverse complement strand
GCTTGCTCATTGGAGCAAGCCCTTTTTCTATGCGGGAAAGAAACTAATAAACCTTGTTTATCTTCACGTGCTTTTCAACAAGCCAACGTTGTTTACCCGCATCATCAAGCAGCAACGCCAAATCGACGGATTTATCTGTATCGGCTTCAACTTGCCAAGTAAACGTCACTTCCCACTGATTTTCGCTGTGAGTGCGAGTTTCCAAGTCCCCACCATCAATCATCCACTCGGTAGTACCCTGCTTTATAATCAGAGCCTCAGCAGTCAAATTCGCAGGCAGCTGTTTGTCGCCTTCCAGATACAAAGCACCTTGAATACTCAACTCTTGAACGTCTTGCACAGGTTCTTCCTCAATCGCAGGCATTAAGTTCACCCAAAGATTGCTCTTTAGTTCAACATTCACCTGATTCATCGTAATTTGGCTGCCTTGTTGCCAGTTCACTTGAGGAACAGAACTACAACCTACGAGCGATGCAATAAGTAAGGCTACGGGTGCAAGTTTC
>NZ_JAWPOP010001111.1:0-503 GCF_033344345.1 Vibrio sp. 1978 | reverse complement strand
AATGATGATGGCTTTTTCTCTCGCTTCTGGCGTTAAGTTGCGTTCAATAAACTCACGAACTTCTCGACCACGCTCACCAATCAAACCCACCACAATGACGTCCGCTTCCGTGTTTTTGGTGATCATCCCCATTAACACACTTTTACCAACACCACTGCCCGCCATTAGACCAATACGCTGACCTTTACCGACCGTCAGCAAACCGTTGATCGCACGAACGCCTACATTAAGCGGGGTATCGACAGGACGACGCTTAAGGGGGTTGATCGGTTTAGGTTCAAGTGAAACACGATCGCCTCCTTTAAGCGGCATGCCGTCATCCAATGGCTCGCCTAAGCCGTTTACCACGCGTCCCATCCACTGAGAGCTGAGTTGCACGGTACTGTCGCCGTCTAATGGGATCACCTTCGCACCTGCAAACAAACCGCCTAAACGGCGGATTGGCATTAAGTACGCAACGGTATGATCAAAGCCGACCACTTGTGCTTCGATCATATCGCCTT
>NZ_JAWPOP010001110.1:0-503 GCF_033344345.1 Vibrio sp. 1978 | reverse complement strand
TGGCGGTACGTTCGATATCTCTATCCTACGTTTGTCGAAAGGCGTATTTGAAGTATTAGCAACAGGCGGCGACTCTGCACTTGGCGGTGATGACTTTGACCACCTATTAGCGGATTACCTAATGGAGCAAGCTGGCCTAGAAGCGCCGCTTTCTGCTGAGAAAAACCGTGCATTACTGAACATTGCAACGGCGACCAAAATTGCTTTCTCTGAGCAAGACAGCGTAGAAGTTGACGTGTTTGGCTGGAAAGGCACTGTAACACGCGAGCAGTTCGAAGATCTGATTCGCCCACTCGTGAAGAAAACTCTGATGTCTTGTCGTCGTGCACTGAAAGATGCTGACGTAGAAGCGGAGGAAGTACTTGAAGTGGTGATGGTTGGTGGCTCAACTCGTACCTTGCTTGTCCGTGAAATGGTAGGCGAATTCTTTGGCCGCACACCACTCACTAGCATCAATCCTGATGAAGTGGTGGCTATTGGTGCAGGCATCCAAGCAGATATTC
>NZ_JAWPOP010001109.1:0-503 GCF_033344345.1 Vibrio sp. 1978 | reverse complement strand
CATACTTGGGTAACGCGCGCCATAAACGATTGTTGAGCTGATTGCACCAGGACCAGCCATTAGAGGCATCGCTAGTGGTACAACGCCGATCTGTTCGCGGCTAACGTACTCAGATTTTTCTTGTTTGTTCTGCTTATCCTCACCGAGCTTACCGCTCATCATCGAAAAGGCGATGCTTAACAGCAGCAAGCCACCTGCCACTCGGAATGAATCCAGTGAAATACTGAACATATCCAACAGTAACTGACCTGCAAGCAGGGAAATGATCAGGATCACGGCCACTGCCACATTGGCTGTTGTCGCGGTTTTGATCTTTTCTTCTGGTGTCATATGTCCGCTTAAAGACACGAAAACAGGCATGATGCCTACAGGGTTAACGGCGGCAACCAACCCCAAGAAAAACTGCAGGAAAATGGCTAGCTCTAAAGTCTGCATATTGCGTACTCGTAAATGTTCACATTAGTGAAAAACGGAAAGGGTAAATTAACACCAATCTATCGGGT
>NZ_JAWPOP010001108.1:0-503 GCF_033344345.1 Vibrio sp. 1978 | reverse complement strand
CATTTGACGATAAACCGTGTTGAGAAATCCTTTCATGCCTTGTTCGGCATATTGGGTTTCTCGTTGGCTATGTGAAAACAGCTTCACGGTTTGGATGTTGGTGTAGCTGTCGACAATACGGCCTGTCATGGTTGAGCGCGCATCGGCTTGCTCAGAGGCCACATCTTTCAGTTTCGGTACAAAGTAAATCTGAATCGCGATGTAAACCAAAAGCCAGACAATCATTGGAATCATTAAACGCCAATCTGCAGCTGCTAACATCACGACCATACTGGTGAAGTAAACCGTCACGTAGACAAACACGTCCATGCTCTTCATGACCGTTTCACGTACTGCGAGAGAGGTTTGCATCACTTTGGTTGCAACGCGCCCTGCAAAATCATCTTGATAGAAGTTCAGACTCTGATTGAGCAGATAACGGTGAGCAAGCCAGCGAATGGACATTGGGTAGTTACCCAACAAGGTTTGATGCACCAGCAAAGAGTAGATAACAACCAAAAGTG
>NZ_JAWPOP010000110.1:0-1245 GCF_033344345.1 Vibrio sp. 1978 | reverse complement strand
GTCTAACTTGGTTCATCGGCACTTCTATCTCGGAATCTGATTTGCTTGGCCTCTTACCGAAAAGCCAAGAGAAAAGCTGGATTGTTGGTATCGTCGTCAGCTTGTTTGGCATCGGCTTTAGTTGGGTTATCTTTGAACGCGTTACTCGACCAATCAACGCCACTGCCGATGCAGCTCAACACCTAGCAAATGGCGATTGGGATAGCTCAATGCCCCAACCTGGCCGTGTGTACGAAACGACCGTGCTCGCAAAAGCCTTTAATGAAATGGCCAGCAACCTCAAAGCCTCATTTAAGGCGCTGCGCGATCAGCTGGTGTATGACTCATTAACTCGACTCTACAGCCGCCAAGGATTAATCGAAATCTGCGAAAACAAACCCAATTTGTGTCACGGTAGTTTGTTCTTATTGGGGATCAACAAATTTAGAGATATCAACGACAGCGTGGGACACCACAATGGTGATCAGCTGTTGGTTAGCATCGCAGAAAGGCTGAAGCAACAATTCCCAGACCACACCATGCTGGCCCGAATTGGTGGCGATGAGTTCGCTCTGTTTATGCCAGATATGGATAAAGACGAAGACATCCGTTTAACAGAACGTCGCCTACAACAACTGTTCGCAGCACCATTTATGGTTGAAGGTGAAAGCGTGGTGA
Source organism: Vibrio sp. 1978 (assembly GCF_033344345.1). Classification (NCBI taxonomy): domain Bacteria; kingdom Pseudomonadati; phylum Pseudomonadota; class Gammaproteobacteria; order Vibrionales; family Vibrionaceae; genus Vibrio; species Vibrio sp. 1978. The sequence continues at coordinate 588 of NZ_JAWPOP010000110.1, read as the reverse complement.
TGAAGATCTCACTAGGGATTGTGCAAACCAAGCATGGTGAGAACATGCCGCTTTGGCTACGCAATGCCAGCATTGCTCTGAGCTACGCGAAGCAAGATCCACTGACGGGCATTTGTTACTACAGCCCAGAACTCGCGAGCGCATCGAAGTTTCGTACTCAGCTGCTCACGAAGATGCAAACGGGCATCGACAAGCGCGAATTTGTGCCTCATTATCAGCCGATCATCGATCTCGCGTGTGGTAACGTATGTGGCGCCGAAGCCCTAGCTCGCTGGAATAGCGAAAGCGGTATGATTTCACCATTAGATTTCATCCCAATCGCGGAAGAAAGCGGCATGATCAAAGCCATTGGCCAACAAATCTTGCTGCAAGCGTGCCGAGACACATACAAAGCCATCGAGAACAAACAGTGGCCGTCAGACTTCCAATTGCACGTGAACATCTCGGTCAATCAGCTCTCCTGTCCGGCGTTTGTCGACACCGTGACACGAGTGCTGGATGTCACCAAGCTGCCCGCCAAAAACCTCACGTTAGAGATCACCGAGTCGCGCATTATTGACAGCGCACCAACGACTCTGGAAAACATGA
>NZ_JAWPOP010001107.1:0-503 GCF_033344345.1 Vibrio sp. 1978 | reverse complement strand
AAGAAAAGGAGCCGAAGCTCCTTTTGTCAAATCTGAGTGCGATGTGAGAGTGTAAAAGTTTAGATTAGCTTTCTGCTTCAGGAAGCGTCGTAAAGATCGTCCACTCTTTTTTAACTTTACCCTTGTAACCAACAACAGATGCGGTCACTCGGCGGTTAAGTGCGTGACTTACCTGATCGGTGCCTTGCTCTGCTAGATGTGTGTCACCAAAACCAATGATGCGAACACGATTTGGTTCAATACCGTAACTTAATAGCGCGTCACGCACGTTTTTCGCTCGTCGTTCAGAGAGATCTTGATTGTGTTTTGAACCACCTGTTTTACTCGCGTAACCTTGTAGTTCAATCGAGGACGTTGGGTAATCCTTCAAGAAGTCAGACAACTCACGAATTTGACGACGAAATACCGGATTGATCTCATCAGAATCGTTGGCAAATAGCACACGAACCTGCATTTTCTCAGATGCTTTGATGTATTCGCCACAGCCATCATTGTCAACTTCA
>NZ_JAWPOP010001106.1:0-504 GCF_033344345.1 Vibrio sp. 1978 | reverse complement strand
GGTGATGAATTTCTTGCGGCAGCTCCGCTGTTAGTTGTCCTTTCTTTAGGGCAGATGGTCAATATCGCCACTGGTTCGGTAGGATTTTTATTGCTAATGAGTGGCCATGAGAGAACGATGAAATACATCACGATTTGTTCAGGCACTATTTCCATCGCTCTTTTGGTTTTTCTTAGCCAAAGCTACGGCGTTCTGGGGGCCGCATGGGCAATGGCGATCGGCATGGCGATCCAAAACCTTGCCGCGCTCTATTTTGTAAAACGCTATTTAGGCTTCTTTCCTGTGGGGTAACGATGACTTCGACGATCGCACGTTTAGGTTTTATTTCTATATCTCTACTGACAATCGGCCTTTCTTTGTGGAAGAGTTCAGAGCTAAATCATGCCGTTTATCTGAATATGGAAAACTATGTTGGAGGCTCAAGCACGCTGCATTTTACGTTTAGCATGTTGATTGGTTTTCTCGCTGTGTTTACCTTCCCTCGCTTTACCCACGCAACCAAAA
>NZ_JAWPOP010001105.1:0-504 GCF_033344345.1 Vibrio sp. 1978 | reverse complement strand
CGCGTCATGATGTGCGAGATACTCGAGGCGCTCCATCTCTTTTGCATTGGAGAGATCGGTAAGAATAATGACCAAGTCGTAGAAACCGTTATCCTCACACTTCACGATGCGGTTTACTCGAGCAAACATTGGCACAAGTAAGCCTAAGTGATTTTGCTCAATCACTTCCCCTTGCCATACGCCATAGTTTTCAATGGACTCAATGATACTCGGCATCATTTCTTGTAATTTTCGCCAACGAATAGTTTGAATGAAAGACTGACCAACTAACTGGTCGATTTCTAAACCCACAAGTTTGGTGACTGCTGGGTTAACCATGGTAATGACGCCTTTGTGATTAAGCACAATAAGGCCGTCTTGACTGGCTTCAAACACTCGACCAGCTACGCGCTGGCGATTCATCGCCTCTTCAATCTCTGTGATGTCTTGAATGGCGAAGAGAAGATAACCGTGGTTAGACAATCGACGAGTCGTTAGGCTTAGCTGCTGTTCGTTATCAATGGT
>NZ_JAWPOP010001104.1:0-504 GCF_033344345.1 Vibrio sp. 1978 | reverse complement strand
GCCAAATACCACGCGTTTCACTCTGCTGTGCAACAGTGCTCCTGCGCACATCGGGCAAGGCTCTAGTGTGACATAGAGAGTGGTGTCTAAAAGTCGATAGTTTTCTAACACAGCCCCTGCGTTACGTAGAGTCTGAATCTCCGCATGTGCTGTTGCATCATTAGAGCAGATAGAGCGGTTCCAGCCTTCTGCAATCACTTCTCCATCTTTAACTAATACCGCTCCCACAGGCACCTCTCCTTCCAATTCAGCTTGTTCAGCTAATGCAAGTGCACGGCGCATAAAAATTTCGTCTTGTGGGGTAAATTGATGCTCAGACAAAAGGGCTCCAGAAAGGAAGGTAACTATGAATAGCGAAATATTACCACCAACATCGCTTTCACTACAGCAGGACATAAGTTTTGGAGATGCGCCTCTTTCGTAATAGCACCTCAAAACAAAAAAGCGCAGACCTTTCGACCTGCGCTTCTCTAATATTCGATCATTTACATCGTGTATGTGTAC
>NZ_JAWPOP010001103.1:0-504 GCF_033344345.1 Vibrio sp. 1978 | reverse complement strand
AAGAGCATTTGCCCGTTTTCAACCAACGCTTACGGTTTGGTTCTCCGATACCGATATCTGAATCGATAGGGCTGATGTTGATATCACCCATAACAATCAACTGTTCATCGTTGCTGTGATGATCGTTTAGATACGTCATTAGATCTTTGTAGAACTGGCGCTTGTATGGGAATTTCGTTTCGTGGCTAATGTTGTCCCCTTGAGGGAAGTAGCCATTAAGCACCGTTACTTTTTCACCATTTTCGTTTTCAAACGTCGCCATGATCATGCGCTTTTGGTGTTCTTCGTTATCCGTTGGAAAACCTTTTTGTACGCGGATTGGCTCTTGCTTACAAAGCATCGCTACGCCGTAATGCGCCTTCTGGCCATTAAAATACACTTTGTAACCCATGGCTTCGACATCTTCAATCGGGAACGCTTCATCATGCACTTTAATCTCTTGAAGACCAATAACGTCAGGCTGGTGTTTATCGATTAGCGCTTGGAGTTGGTGCAGTCGAGCAC
>NZ_JAWPOP010001102.1:0-504 GCF_033344345.1 Vibrio sp. 1978 | reverse complement strand
CGGTGTAAAGTCACTAGGTTTTAACCAGCACGGACAGGATGTTAGTGTCGGTGTGATGCTTCCGGGCGAGTACACATTTGGTACGCAGGCTCCTGAGCGCATGACAGTCGTTAAAGGTGCTCTCGTGGTGCAACGCGTAGGTGAAGCCGACTGGACAACCTACAGCTGCGGGGAGTCGTTTGATGTTGAAGGTAACTCATCATTTGAGCTGCAAGTGAAAGACGCAACGGCTTACTTGTGCGAATACCTATAATCGGTACAAATGCTGAATTGCTTTAAGCCACCTTCGGGTGGCTTTTTTAGTTGCGTAATTTCCTTGAACTGGCGCACGAGATATCGCTTAGAATTCGGTATCTTGGCGCTATTTATGCGCAACTGTGTATATACTTAGTATAAGTACACCCATCAACCAAGGAGGAAGTGATGGCAGTACAACGCAAGCATTCTGATCTCCCTCCTCGCTACGAAGCGAGCGATTTAACGAATGAACAGCGACACCGCTTT
>NZ_JAWPOP010001101.1:0-504 GCF_033344345.1 Vibrio sp. 1978 | reverse complement strand
GGTTTGGAGTCGTTGAAGGCTAGAGTCGATGGCATCATGGATATTGCGACGATTTAAACTCATGTTTTCACGGATGTGAGGCACATTGCGCGGCCCTGCCACTTTTGTCGCTAGAACGACTTTTTCTCGCTTGCCGGATTTTGTCAGCCAGTTGCCGATGTATTGTTCTGTTAGGCCTTGTGTTTCTGCTTTTGGCGGAACAGGGTACATCTCTGCGGTATCGATGAAGTTCACCCCATGATCGACAGCAAAGTCGAGCTGCTCAAAAGCTTCCTGTTCGATATTTTGCTCACCAAAAGTCATAGTGCCGAGACAGATTTTACTGATCTCGAGTGATGAGTGCGGTAGTTTGGTGTATTGCATTTCACTTCCTTGAAAAATAGCCAACTGAATAGGTTATCCATCAATATATGGGATTTTTGGTCGCTATCGCAAATCATTTACGTATAAGCGCAAGTGTGGCTCGAAAGGTATTCATCCCCCAACTACACTAAAAAGATCTTG
>NZ_JAWPOP010001100.1:0-505 GCF_033344345.1 Vibrio sp. 1978 | reverse complement strand
GCACCTGCATCATCTGCTCGCCCCATTTGCCTGCACTTGTGTCCACTTTCACTGCTGCCCACTCTGAGCCTTGCGTATGAGCATGAGCTACTGTCGCAGCGCTCACTGCTTGAGCGGACGGAGCAGAAGTTTGAACGTTCAGTGGTGCAGTCGTTGCTTGCCCTTGCGCTGGTTGGTTCAACAATGCTTGAAAGTCTACGGCAGAGGTATTCACGCGTGCATTCGCAGAAGCTGTTTGGCTAGTTTGAATATCTTGTTGTTGCGGTGATGTGTTTAACAAGGCATTAGCTTGCGCTGGGCTTGTTGTTTTTGCTTCACCTTTTACTTCCAACGGATTGACTTTGTTGAACGACGCAACCGATTTCTCAGCCATGTTTAGCATGCCTTGCGTCAAGGTTTGCGCTTGCGCTGCAAGGTCTGGTGTTTCAGTTGGTGTTGTTGCACTCAGAAGAACATTCATTCCTGTGGTGTCAACAGCAGCATTTTCTTCCGTTGTTGCAGTTGT
>NZ_JAWPOP010001099.1:0-505 GCF_033344345.1 Vibrio sp. 1978 | reverse complement strand
AGGTATTGATGTCCACAACCAAGATGGGTGAGTTCGGCGCGGAGGTCATGACAAGAAGACTGGAAGAGCCGACCACATCAGGAACAGCCGGTTTAACCGGAATGCTCAAACGACCACCTGACGCACCGAAATCATGTTGGCTCATGATCCCCATTGTCTGGCCCGGCTCGATACGCACCCCATTCACCACCAGCGGCACTTTCGCATCAGAACGGAGGGTCGCAAACACGTCGTATGAACCTGTCACGACAGCACCATCACTGAGCGTCAGCGGCTTGGTCTCGATGATCCGCTTGCCATCTGCATGAACAAATTCATGAGTGACAGCGGGGACCATAACCTTGCCATCCATCCCATCCGCCAGCATCACCTGACGCGGTTTGTACTCGAAGCCAACCGCCTTTTGAACCGCGTTGCCTTGTGCGTCCTCACCGGAAACAGTCAGCGTGTAAGATTCCCCTTCCTTCAAAGACGGGAACATGACCGGGGACTCAAGGCGGATTCG
>NZ_JAWPOP010001098.1:0-505 GCF_033344345.1 Vibrio sp. 1978 | reverse complement strand
ATAAATAGCGAATAGCTTAGAAACCGCCATTCCTTCGAGGAATTAAGCAGCCTAAGCTCAAATACAGGCTTCTGAATGAGTAGTTTTTTTATTTTCAGATAGCGCTTTTACTTTCTTATAAGTCTATTTTTTATTAAATAACGTTATGCTATTTAAACTCTGACTTTGTTTTTATATTAGAATAAATTAAATTACTAATATGATCATGAAAATTAGGAAAACCACATTTCCAAAACCTTCAAATTGTTTGTTTTTTAATCCAAAACGCCAAGCCAACGTGTTCAAGGCGTAGGATATAATCATAAATCACACGCTTGTGGCAATAGTTATTAATATAATTTCCAACTGTCCCGATGACTCATTTTTCGCAATTTTATTTATAAAAACGCTCAACAATTCTTTCACATTGAATTGGCTCTTTCTATTCACATTTAATAAATTAGATAGCGCTAATCAAATGTAACCGATTACTTTTTTGTTTCTATTTCTATAGGAAAAAGTCTTA
>NZ_JAWPOP010000010.1:0-181163 GCF_033344345.1 Vibrio sp. 1978 | reverse complement strand
GCCGCCAGCGTTCAATCTGAGCCATGATCAAACTCTTCAATTTAAGATTTTGTTCGGCTCAATGAATACTGAACATTCCTTTCGCTAATAAATAGCAGAAGTAATGTTTGAATTGACTGTGCTGAATCTTTCGATTCAATGGTCACTTCGTATCATTGAAACCTAATTTGAAGCCTAAGCTTCTAATTGGATTATCATCAACGAGTGCCCACACAGATTGATAGGTCTATATTTTTAAAGAGCACACTTCGAAGTTCTCTTCAAAGTGGACGGCTATTTTAGCTAGATAACTTATCGTGTCAAACACTTTTTTAAGTTATTTATCTGCGAGTTAATTTTAACTCACTAACCGTAGTTGTTTAGGTTCCGCTTCACTTGCTTTCCCGTGACAACGGAGGCGCATTATAGGGAGTTCATTAAAGAACACAAGTGCATTTTTTAAAAAAACTCACCTTTTTAGTTTATTCGTATAGAAAACAGACAAAAGACTCTAAAAAACTATAGAAAAGGGGCCAAACGGCCCCTTTAGTGTGATTTTTATCTCAATTTTACTGTATCCATACAATTATTGATGAGCACAAATTTGGTCATTAGTAACAATTAGCTGCACTGTCTTGTCTGGAACGATTTCACCAGAAAGAATTGATTTGGCTAACGGGTTCTCGACATTCTGCTGAATTGCACGTTTTAAAGGACGCGCACCATACACAGGATCGAAACCAACTTGAGCGATCAAGTCGAGTGCTTTGTCGGAAACTTCTAGTTGATAGCCTTTCTCCTCTAGTCGTTTCGCCAAACGTTCCAATTGAATAGAAGCAATGGACTTAATGTGCTCTTGACCAAGTGGATGGAACACCACGATTTCGTCAACACGGTTCAAGAACTCTGGGCGGAAGTGTTTGCTAACCACATCCATCACTTCACTCTTGATACCTTGATAGTCTAATGTTGCGAAATTCTCTTGGATACGAGATGAACCCAAGTTAGATGTCATGATCACAACCGTATTACGGAAGTCAACAGTACGACCTTGACCATCCGTTAAACGCCCATCATCGAGAACTTGCAGCAGAATGTTAAATACATCCGGATGCGCTTTCTCTACTTCGTCTAACAAAATTACCGAATACGGCTTGCGACGAACCGCTTCAGTTAAGTAACCACCCTCTTCATATCCGACATAGCCTGGAGGAGCACCAACCAACCTTGCCACTGAGTGTTTCTCCATGAACTCAGACATATCGATACGGACCATCGCATCTTCACTGTCGAACATAAAGCTCGCAAGTGTCTTACAAAGCTCTGTTTTACCCACACCAGTTGGACCTAAGAATAAGAAGGAGCCAATTGGTCGGTTTGGATCAGAAAGCCCAGCTCGACTACGACGAATGGCATTCGATACAACAGAGACCGCTTCGCTTTGCCCTACCACACGATTATGCAGCACGTCTTCCATACGAAGTAGTTTCTCTTTTTCCGCTTCTAGCATCTTGGATACCGGAATGCCGGTTTGCTTAGAAAGTACTTCTGCAATCTCGTTGTCGGTTACTTTATTACGCAATAGCGTCATTTCCTGCATTTCAGCTTGGGTTGCAAGATCTAACTGCTTCTCAAGTTCAGGAATACGACCATATTGAAGCTCCGACATACGGTTTAGATCGCCAGCACGGCGAGCAAACTCCATGTCCATACGAGCTTGTTCAAGCTCAGACTTAATATGTTGAGTGCCAGAAAGAGCTGCTTTTTCTGTATTCCAAACCTCTTCTAGTTCAGCGTACTCACGTTCTTTTTCATTGAGTTCTTCATTAAGCGCTTTCAAACGCTTTTCACTCGCTTCATCGTGCTCGTTACTTAGTGCTTGCTGCTCAATTTTGAGTTGGATGATTTTACGCTCAAGCTTATCCAAGGACTCCGGCTTAGAGTCAATTTGTAAACGAATGCTTGAAGCCGCTTCGTCGATTAAGTCGATCGCTTTATCCGGCAACTGACGGTCGGAGACATAGCGATGTGACAAACTCGCCGCAGCAACAATCGCTGGGTCGGTAATTTCGACGTGATGATGAAGCTCATAACGCTCCTTCAAGCCACGTAAAATCGCCACGGTATCCTCAACGGTCGGCTCATCCACCAGCACTTTTTGGAAACGACGTTCTAATGCTGCATCTTTTTCGATGTACTGACGATATTCATCCAATGTTGTTGCGCCAACACAGTGCAGCTCACCACGAGCTAATGCCGGTTTTAGCATGTTGCCCGCATCCATTGAGCCTTCACCTTTACCAGCACCGACCATAGTGTGTAGTTCATCAATGAAGAGGATGACGTTGCCTTCTTCTTTAGCAAGTTCATTCAATACTGATTTTAAACGCTCTTCAAATTCCCCACGGTATTTCGCGCCAGCAACCAGTGCGCCCATATCCAGTGATAGCACACGGCGACCACGCAGACCTTCAGGTACTTCATTGTTAACTATGCGCTGCGCTAAGCCTTCAACAATTGCTGTCTTACCTACGCCTGGTTCACCGATAATCACAGGGTTGTTTTTAGTACGACGCTGCAATACCTGGATAGTACGACGGATTTCATCATCACGGCCGATAACCGGATCCAATTTACCTTGCTCTGCACGTTCGGTAAGGTCTATGGTGAACTTTTCCAATGCTTGACGAAGCTCTTCTGCATTCGGATCATTGACCTTTTGACCACCTCTGATCTTTTCGATTGCCTGGCTGACTTTTTGCTCTGTTAAGCCGATCTCTTTGAGCAATTGCCCCAATGGTCCGCGATCTTCTAAAGCGGCAAGCAGGAAGACTTCAGACGAGATATAGGAGTCTTGACGCTTTTGCGCCACTTTGTCACACAGGTTAAACAATGTGCCCATCGAGCTAGAGAGCTGAACATCCCCACCGATGCCACTGACTTTTGGTAATCGATCTAACATTTCACTCAATTTAGAGCGTAAATGCGTTACGTCCACATCCAGCATAGTAAGCAATGGACGAATTGGACTGCCATTTTGATCAAGCAAAGCCACCATGAGGTGAACTGGCTCGATATATTGATGATCGCGCCCTAACGCTAGTGATTGAGCATCAGAGATAGCGATTTGAAACTTACTTGTGAATCGATCAAGACGCATATCTACCTTCCTAACCTCAACTAAAGGAAATTCTTTTGACAGTTAGAAAGATGGATACTCAGGAGGGGAATTTCAAGGGAGTGAATGAATAAAGATAGCTTTGCAAAAATAGTAGTATGCATCTTAGCACTTTGGTGCTTATAGCCAGTCTTCGATCCAAATAAAGGTTGCTTGTCGACCAGTCTTACCATCACGGCGATAAGAGTAAAAAGAGGCTTTATCTTGGTAAGTACAAAGTCCAGAATCAAACACTTGTGTCACACCAGCCCGGTTTAGACGTTGCGTTGCCAGCACCGACATGTCAGCAAACCATTTACCGTCGATATCGCGTGGAGCAAATGCTTGATTCGCCTGTGAATCAAAATCAACAAAAGCTTGCAGAACATCTTCACCCACTTCGAAGGCTTGAGGGCCAATGGCGGGGCCAAGCCACGCTATCACTTCACCAGAAAACAACGCTAACGCATTTTCGACAATGCCATTTGCTAAGCCGCGCCAACCTGCGTGAACAGCGGCTACTTGCGTACCTTGTGTATTAGTCAATAATACAGGTAAACAATCGGCGGTCATCGCTGAACAAATAACATGGCTTGAAGAAGTAAATACACCATCCGCATCAAGCACCTGTGTTGTTGGTTCATTTGCTTGAGCCACAACGGTTGAATGCGTTTGGTTTAACCAGATTGGCGCATTTGGCATGCTTGCCTGTTGCGCCAACCAAGCTCGGTTCTTCTCTACTAAAGACAAATCATCCCCAACGTGAGTACCTAAATTTAGCCCTTGGTAAGGGCCTGTCGAAAATCCGCCTATGCGTGTTGAGGCGAAAGCTTTGACATTTTTAGGCGCTGGCCAATTCGGAATGATCGTCTTCATATTAGAATTCTTCCGGTAAGCCGTGCTCTTCTGTATCTTGACGAAGCGCTTCAGTCATCACAACCATGTCATCAGGCACTGGAGCATGAAACTCAAGAACTTCGCCCGTAATTGGGTGCTCAAAGCGCAGCATTACTGCGTGCAATGCTTGGCGATCGAAACCCCGGATCATTGCCGTTAGCTCTTCAGACGCACCTGTCGGGATGCGAGCACGTCCACCATATGCAATATCACCGAGCAACGGATGCTGAAGGTAAGACATGTGCACACGAATCTGGTGCGTACGACCCGTTTCTAGACGCAAGCGAATACGCGTGTGTTCGCGGAAGCGTTCAGCAACACGGTAGTGCGTTACTGCTGGTTTGCCCATTGGTGCTACCGCCATAAGCGTGCGCTTAGTAGAGTGACGACCAATCGGTTGATCCACTTTACCGCCCGCAGTCATACGACCAATAGCGATCGCTTCGTACTCACGAGTAATATTACGTTTTTGCAGTGCGCGAACCAGACGAGTTTGTGCAGGAACGGTTTTCGCCACCACCATCAAACCCGTGGTGTCTTTATCCAAACGGTGCACGATACCTGCACGAGGTACTTCTGCAATATCAGGGTAATGATGCAACAACGCATTAAGTACAGTGCCATCAGGCGTACCAGCGCCCGGATGAACCACAAAGTCACGAGGTTTGTTGATAACGATAATATCTTCATCTTCATAGACGATATCTAGCGGGATATCTTGCGCTTCCCAGCGTTCTTCATCTTCTAACTCGGCTTGCAATGTAATTTCCTCGCCACCCATTACTTTGGTACGAGGTTTAGTGACAACTTCACCATCAACTTGAACTTTCCCATCAAGCAGCCACTCTTTTAGGCGCGAGCGAGAGAAGTCCGCGAATAATTCGGCGATAGCTTGGTCTAAACGTTGACCTAACTGGCTATCTTTTACGGTATTTGTTAATACAATCTGCTGAGCCATATCGAACTTTTTTAAAAACTGTGAGACTAATGCTCACGACTGTGAAAAAATAGACTATTACGTCATTGTATCTGTTACTGGAAAGAAAGTAACGGCAGCTTAAGAAATATTTAGATTCAAGGAACAGACTCCTGATATGAAACGTCAGACTTTAACAGGCCTTTTAGCGGTATCCCTTCTGTTTGGATGTGCAAGCAAAGAAGAAATCGTTCCTGATGTGCCGCCTTCGGAACTGTATGCAGACGCACAGATTTCTCTTCAAAGTGGTAATTGGCTTTCTGCAATTGAGAAACTGGAAGCATTAGACTCACGTTACCCATTCGGTGCCTACTCAGAACAGGTGCAGCTTGACCTAATCTATGCGTACTACAAAAACGACGACCTTGCTTTGGGCTTGGCAACCATTTCTCGCTTTATGCGTTTAAACCCAACCCATGAAAAGATGGACTGGGTGCTGTACATGCGAGGTCTAAGCCACATGGCGCAAGATCGTAACTTTATGCATGATTTATTCAGCGTAGATCGAAGCGATCGCGATCCTGAACCGGTAAAAAAAGCGTTTGATGACTTCAAAAAACTACTTCAACGCTACCCGAATAGCCCATATGCAGAAGATTCACATAAACGTATGGTCGCGCTGAAAAACCGTCTAGCGAACTATGATTTAGCGACTGCTGACTTCTACCTTCGCCGTGAAGCTTGGGTCGCTGCTATTAATCGCAGCCAAGAGCTACAAAAAGCGTATCCAGACACAGAAGCTGCACGTAAGTCACTGACTATCCAGCTAGAGGCCTACAAGCAACTTGGTTTGGAAGACGCCGTAGCAAGAACTGAAAAGCTTATAGAGCTCAACCCTGTGAAGTAATTGAACTTGCTTTAAACTGAACCGCCACCGTTTTTACCGTGGCGGTTTTTTATTACTCTCAATAGTGTATTCAGCCCTTTCTTGATGATCTTCCTAGCTCCACATATGCTTAAAGTTCTCCTCCCCCCTTTATAAAAAGGATGTGAACGTGACGATATCTAAGCTTTGCGCAGTTATGCTGCTCCTATTATCTGCTTCCGTTTGCGCACTGCAAATCTCGCCGCTCAAACAGCCTCCTTATACTGGGGACCTCGATGTCATCAAGGAGAAGAATGTACTGCGCGTCTTAGTTTCTGCTGATTTAGGCTTTTACTACATTGAGGGCGGCACACCAAAAGGCATAGGCGCGGAATTGCTGGCGCATTTCGAAAAAGACCTTCGTAAACTCAAACCAAAGCTTAACGTACAAATTATTCCTGTTGCCCGCGACCAGCTACTGCCAGCCTTAGAAAACGGTTCAGGTGACTTAGTTGTCGCCAACCTGACTATTACCGACACGCGCAAACAGAAAGTGGAGTTCAGTTCACCCATTCTCACTGACATTCAAGAGTGGGTAGTGACAAACAAAAGCACACCAACGATGACGAAAATCGAACAACTGAGCGGCAAAGAGATTTGGGTGCGCGCCAGCTCTAGCTACTTTGAAAGCATTCAGACACTAAATAAGAAACTAAACAAAAAAGGCTTACCGCCTGTTATCGTGCACTTTATTGAAGAAACACTTCAAGATTATGAGCTGGTCGGAATGCTCAACAATGGTTACGTCAAAGCCATTGTTCTCGATAGCCATAAAGCCAAGCTTTGGCTGAAAGTGATGGATGATATTCGGGTGCACAAAAAAATCCCTATCCGCAAAAATGGCAAAATTGCTTGGGCAATGCGAGAAAATAGTCCCAAATTAAAAGCCGTCGTGAATAAGTTCATCCAGAAGTCTCGCTCTGGGACACTACTCGGTAACGTTATTTACGGTAAATACATCGATAACACGGGATGGTTGAACAGAGCTCTTAACCCTAAGAAAATTGCTCAACTAGAAAAACTCGCAGCGCTATTTTCACGCTATGGTGAGAAATACGATATCGACTATTTACTGATCGCTGCAATCGCTTACAAGGAATCAGGATTTAATAACGACCTAGTTGGAAGCCGAGGTGCCGTTGGCATAATGCAAGTCCTACCCAGCACCGCTCAAGATCCGAATATCAATATCAAAAATGTTCGACAATTAGAAAACAACATTCATGCTGGAGTGAAATACTTAGCTTTTTTGCGTAAGCAGTACTTCAGTGATCCTGATATTACTGCACAAAATAAACTCTACTTTACATTGGCGGCTTACAATGCGGGCCCCGGCAATGTAGAGCGTATTCGTAAGCGTGCAGCCCAACAAGGTTACGATCCTAATGTTTGGTTTAATAACGTGGAAGTCGTTATGCGGAAAAGTTTAAGCTCAACGGTTGGGTACGTCACAAGCATTAATCGCTACTACATAATATACAAACAACTAGAAAGTTTGGACCAAGTCAAAAGTCTAGAAAGGGTTTCACTAGCCCCAAAAGACCCCATTTTCATGATACCGCTACGAAAAGTCAGCCAAATGCCAGACAGTAAAAAGCCGCTTGTACAGTAAGCGGCTTTTTAAATGGATTCATTGGAAAGACTCAGTGATCGTCATCACACCTTACGTGTAGTTAAATTTTAACCACCTCAAATATTAGGCCGTAAAACTTCCCTAAAAACGAGGCCGTTTTCAGCTGAGTACTCTATTCAATCTACGGATTTACTAACCGATAACAAGCAATTTCACGATAAACCTCAGAAGTTCTTGAGTGAGATCACATTCATTTTTCATCATAAAAAACCCGAGCAAAATAATGATCTGAATCACATTTTTTTATGCTTAAAGCGGTAATCTGAACTCAACCCATGAGGGATGCAACAGAGGAAAAACACTTATGACAATGAATATCACTGGCAAAAACATCGAAATCACCTCTGCAATCCGAGCTCATATTGAGAGCAAATTTAAAAAACTGGAGAAATGGCAAGTAGACCTAATTGGTTGCCAAGCAACTTTCAGTGAGGAACCAAACAAACAGAAGAAATTCGAAGCGGTTATCAAAGTTCCTAAAGGCCAGCTCATTGCCTCAGCAACTCACGAAGATCTTTACGCAGCTATCAACGAAGTGGAGCAAAAACTAGAACGACAATTGAACAAGCTGACCCACAAACCTGAAGCTCGACGTGCAAGTAAGCCTGAGCTAGTGGAAGAAGAAGAGTAAACTGAACAGATTGAGGAAATAGCGCCGAAAGGCGCTATTTTTTTGCTTGACGCTCTCCCCAGCCTTGCTTATTGTGTTTAAACACTCATAAATTAAGCACTATTTATGCATTTAACCTCACTGTTTATTTTTGACTTCTTTTTCCTCCCATAGTTGGAGGGGCGAACTCGTTTGTGAAAGAAAAGTCAAAAACAAACAGAAAGCCTCCCAAATCGGGAGGCTTTTTTATAAGGAAAGAATTGATGACTGACCAACCTATTTCCCTCGAAGAAATTCGTTTACGCTTGAATGAGTTGGATGACCAACTTCTCAGCTTATTGTCTGAGCGCCGTAAACTCAGCATTGAAGTAGCCAAAAGCAAAGTACAAACCTCAAAGCCTGTTCGCGACGCCGTCCGTGAACAGCAATTATTGGTCAAGCTGATTTCTAATGGCCAAGATAAATACGAACTTGACGCGCAGTACATCACCAAACTTTTCCATACCATCATTGAAGACTCAGTTCTGCTTCAACAAAGTTATCTGCAAAATCTCGTTAACCCACAGCAAAGCCGTAAGCCACTTGCTCGCGTCGCTTTTTTAGGAGCCAAAGGCTCTTATTCGCACTTGGCAAGTCGCGAATACTTCAGTCGTAAAAATACGGAGCTTATCGAGCTCAACTGCGAGCACTTTAAAGAAGTGACTCAAACGGTTGAATCTGGCCATGCTGATTATGGCGTTCTGCCAATCGAAAACACCAGCTCAGGCTCTATTAATGAAGTGTATGACTTACTACAACACACGACGCTTTACATCGTTGGAGAGCTAACTCAACCAATCGAACACTGCTTGGTTGCGAAAAAAGACATTCGTCTGGAAGATATTAAAACGCTGTATTCTCACCCTCAGCCACACCAACAGTGCAGTGAGTTTTTAAGCCGTATGAAAGGGGTAAAGCTGGAATCCTGCGCGAGCACAGCAGATGCAATGCAGAAAGTCCAAGAGATGGATCGTGATGATGTGGCTGCAATTGGTAATGCATCAAGCGGTAAGCTATATGGCTTGCAAGCAATTCAAGGCAACATCGCAAACCAAACCGAAAACCATACTCGCTTTATCGTGGTTGCTCGTAAACCGGTTGAAGTTTCTACTCAGATTCCAGCAAAAACCACATTGATCATGTCGACCTCCCAAGAGGCAGGCTCATTGGTTGAAACACTATTAGTGCTGCAACGTTACGGCATCAATATGACCAAGCTGGAATCACGCCCAATTATGGGGAACCCGTGGGAAGAGATGTTCTACGTAGACTTGACATCACATCTTGCTTCGACAGAAATGCAACAGGCACTTGAAGAGCTAACAAAAATCACTAAGCACTTGAAAGTATTAGGCTGTTACCCGAGTGAGAACGTAAAGCCTACGCAAGTAAAATTGAGTTAATAGACACCAGTGAGTAAAAAGATCATGGCAACCCAAAAAGTCGTAATCGCATCGCTAAACCCAGCCAAAATTAATGCAGTTCAAAGTGCATTTCGTAATGCATTTCCGCATCAAGAATTCAACTTCGTTGGCATCAGTGTACCGAGTGAGGTTGCAGATCAGCCCATGACGAATGAAGAAACTCATCGTGGTGCGCTAAACCGCGTTAAAAACGCAAAAGTAGAGATGCCAAACGCGGATTACTATGTCGGTCTCGAAGCGGGAATTGAAGCAAACGTGACGTTTGCTTGGATGGTGGTTGAATCAGAGACTCACCGCGGTGAATCTCGTTCTGCAAGCTTAATGTTGCCGCCAAAAGTCTTGGAAAAACTCAAGGATGCGAATGAATTGGGAGATGTAATGGACGAAGTGTTTGGTACTGATAATATCAAACAGAAAGGTGGCGCTATTAGCCTGCTAACCCAAAACCAGCTAACTCGAAGCTCGGTCTATCACCAAGCCTTGATTCTGGCTTTAATTCCATTCACAAACCCTGAGCACTTTCCTTCAAATTTATAACACTCAGCCTATTCTCTAGATACGCAAAAGGGCGGATATTTCCGCCCTTTGTAATACGTTATCTTAGTCACTTGTAACACCAAGGCCTAAAAGCAAATTGGATATACTGTCTACTTAGATACTGCAACTTGTTCTAACAAGACTTTCAACTTGTCTTTTTCTTCATCAGATTTCGACTTTAGTTCGTTAGAGCCACGAGTAATGGTGGCAATGCCCACACCAAGCATCTGACTGATCTGACGTTGAGATAATTCTCCTTTAAGAAGTTCGTTAATTATATTAACGCGTGATATTAATGACTCTCTCTCATCACGTGACATCAGCATAGTTAACAGCATGTCATCTTGCTGGGTGCCCATACTTGTTCGAATTAGCTCAATAATCTGTTGCCAGTCTTTGTACTCGGGTTCGTGCGACATCAAGTTACCTCACTCAATACTTGGTATTGATCTCATGTTGATTCAAGAACGCGCCATCGATACCCAAAAGATCACGATAGTATGTTTCAAACATCAAGATGTTTTGTACATAACCGCGCGTCTCTTTAAATGGAATTGCCTCAATAAAGGCATAAGCATCCACTTTTCCTTGGGTACGCTCTCGCCACGTTTTTACTCTGTTAGGACCTGCATTATAAGCAGCAAGAGCAAAAATACGATTATTATCGTAATCCTCTAATAAACCTTGCAAATAATGGCTACCAATTTCGATATTTTTTCCTACATTGTAGAGGTCCTGCGTACCTTGATAACTCAACTTATATTTACGTGCCGTGTACTTCGCCGTCGCAGGCATGATCTGCATAAGACCACGAGCGCCAACTGGAGAGCGGGCTTCAACATCTAACGCACTTTCCTGTCGAGCGAGAGACATCATCGTGACGGGATCAATGTTGTGCTTTTTCGCATAAAAGTTAAACCACCAGCGGTGTGCTATTGGGAACCTAAGTTCGATATTATCCCACATCTGCGCTTGAATACTCGCGGTCACCGTTAGGTTATGCCAACGTTTAAATGATGCATAAGCCGCCAACATCGCCTTTTCATCTTTTCCTACGCGGCGCAGTAAGTGTGCCCATTCACTCTTCGCTGCTGCGATTTTATCCGTCGCGATCAACTCTTCGATACGAGCTAACGAGTCTTGATAGGGTTGAACAACTTTCTTATCCAACTTAACCGTATGCGTTGGGTATTTGATTGATTGTCCGATTGCATTTGCGGCAGCCACACTGTAGAAGTTTCGTTGCCCAAGCAGAGTTGCTAAACGCTGTTTCCCCGCGATGTCATCACCTAACGCAATTTCACTTCTTCCAAGCCAATATTGCCAGCGTAGCGTGGCTTGTTCTTCTTTATTTAGAACAGCAATCCACTCTTGTACGCCTTTCCAATCTGCATTTTGAATCGCTAAGCGGATGCGCGTTTCAATCAACGGTAAGTACTGACTGGTTTTCGTTTTATCATCGCGCCATTTAGCTAATGACTCAGACTCCGTACGAGTCAATCGAAATGCAATATAGTCGGCAAGTTCTTGCGCTTTTTCTGGAGAAAACTTCTGTCCTTTAATGACGGCATCGTACGCACCTTGTGCTTGGCTAGTGTTCATGCGAGCCAACTTTTCTAACGCATATTCACTTTGCGCTCGATTAAAATCATTCGCAGGTTTTTTCTTCGCGAATTCCGCAACACTTGAAGGATTATCAAACAACGCTTTCATTTCTTTGGCTTGTTGCTTTGCCTGCGCGGATTTAGGCAGTTTGAGCAAGTAACTCATCAAACCGCCATTACGAGCATCAAACGCCAGTAACATACGCTGTAGAATCAGTTCATCGGTACGCTCACCCGCCTTGTCCCATGCTTCAAATAATGGGTCACACTCATCAGCAATGCTGATGCCACGTAACCACATATGTTCAGCCCCTTTAAACGCCGCGACTTTCTTGCCTTGCTTTAATTGAGCGACGTAGAAAATACATTGGTAACGCTCACCACTAGGAATGACTTTTTGAAACTCAGTAATGGTTTTCCAATCTTTTTGCTTATAAAGATGATTGAGGTATGGAGCGCGAACTCGACGAGAAAATGGAAAAGACTCGTGCTCAGAAATAAACTCGTTCACCTGTTGTGGTGACTTTTCCGGTAACTGTCTAATAAAAGTGCGGTAATCCACATAAGGCGTTAGTGGATAGTCAGAAATTTTAGGACGAATCGAAAGGTATCCGTCGATGTCATTTTTATCTAATAAATCTTGAGCTTGCTCATATACTTCGCGCTGCTTTTCCAAACTCAGCGCGGCATTAGCACTCAAACTCATAGCACACAACGCGGCGGCGCAGCATACGTTTTTAGCCAATTCAGATACGTTGAATCTCATTTGTGTCATTTTCCCCAGACATATACTGCCCTAAAGCCTAGTTTTGTTAGAGTTCATGTGATGTTAAGGCAATTTTCACACATGCATCTATTTACACAGAATGCAGATGTCCATGTAAAGCAACTTAGTGTATTAAAAATTGTACTCGTCAAACTTTTAAGACGATGGAGACAAAGCGTTTCTAACTCGCATAGAAAACACTTCGTCATTCTTAACGAATAACAAAAGTGTATACCCTAACCGTGTAAGTTTCCGGTCAGCTCAAAATAAGAAATCCATTCGTTAGGGAAATTCTTGCAATGCGGTAACAAAAACAAAGCACTTGGTATAAAATGATGGGTTTGAATGACAGTTAATTTAGGAACGATCGGCAATGGCTGAATACGTATATACCATGTCGCGGGTGAGCAAAATTGTGCCACCTAAGCGTCAAATTCTTAAAGACATCTCTCTGAGCTTCTTCCCTGGTGCGAAAATCGGTGTTTTAGGTCTGAACGGTGCAGGTAAATCCACACTGCTACGTATCATGGCAGGTATCGACACGGATATCGACGGTGAAGCGCGTCCACAACCTGGTCTAAACGTAGGTTACCTACCTCAGGAACCAGTATTAGACGAATCAAAAACCGTTCGTGAAGTTGTTGAAGAAGCGGTTGCTGACGTTGCTGACGCTCTGAAACGTTTGGACGCAGTCTACGCAGCATACGCTGAACCAGATGCAGACTTCGACGCACTTGCAAAAGAGCAAGGCGAGCTAGAAGCCCTTATCCAAGCGAAAGATGGCCACAACCTAGAAAATGCGCTTGAGCGTGCGGCAAACGCACTTCGTTTACCTGAATGGGACCAAAAAATTGCGCACCTATCAGGTGGTGAACGCCGCCGTGTGGCTATTTGTCGCTTGCTACTTTCTAAGCCAGACATGCTACTGCTTGATGAGCCTACCAACCACCTAGATGCAGAATCAGTGGCTTGGCTAGAGCGCTTCTTAGTGGATTACACAGGTACCGTAGTAGCCATCACCCACGACCGTTACTTCCTAGATAACGCTGCGGGCTGGATCTTAGAACTGGACCGTGGTGAAGGTATCCCATGGGAAGGCAACTACACCTCATGGCTGGAGCAAAAAGACGCTCGTCTACAACAAGAAGCCTCCCAAGAGAGTGCTCGCCAAAAGACTATCGAGAAAGAGCTTGAGTGGGTACGTAAAAACCCTAAAGGTCGTCAAGCGAAGTCAAAAGCACGTATGGCTCGCTTTGAAGAACTGCAAAGCTCTGATCACCAAAAACGTAATGAAACCAATGAACTATTTATCCCACCAGGTGAGCGTCTAGGTGATAAGGTTATTGAAGTGAAGAACCTGACCAAGTCATTTGACGGTCGAGTTCTGATTGATGACCTGTCATTCAGCATCCCTAAAGGTGCAATTGTTGGTATCATCGGTGCTAACGGCGCAGGTAAATCGACGCTATTCAAGATGTTAAGTGGTACTGAACAACCAGACTCGGGCACAATTGAGATGGGCGATACAGTAAAACTGGCATCGGTCGATCAGTTCCGTGACAGCATGGACGATTCTAAAACCGTATTCCAAGAGATCTCTGAAGGTGCTGATATCATTAAGATCAACAACTTCGAAATCCCAGCTCGTGCATACTGTTCACGCTTTAACTTTAAAGGCAGTGACCAACAAAAGATTATTGGTGAACTATCGGGTGGTGAGCGTAACCGTGTCCACCTTGCGAAGCTGCTTAAAGCGGGCGGTAACGTGTTGCTACTCGACGAACCAACCAATGACCTTGACGTTGAAACACTGCGTGCTCTAGAAGAAGCGTTACTAGAGTTCCCTGGTTGTGCAATGGTTATCTCGCACGACCGTTGGTTCCTTGACCGTATCGCTACCCACATCATTGACTACCGTGACGAAGGCCAAGTTAACTTCTACGAAGGTAACTACACAGAGTACATGGATTGGTTGAAGAAAACATTGGGTCCTGAAGCCGCAGAACCACACCGTATCAAATACAAGCGTATTGCGAAGTAATCGCAACCCACAAAGTTTGATTGTAATTTGTACAAAGGCCGCTATCATAGCGGCCTTTGTTTTCTTTGTTATAAAAAGAGCTCATTAGCCCGTCTCGTTCGTTAAGAACATGACATTGCACTTACGTCACTCTGTAGCGACTTCGACACTTTTCAAACAACAATCGAACATTTTTTGTTCGTATTGATATACTATTCAATTCTGTTTGACGACCTGACGAGAATATTCATATGACAGAGAGACGACGCTTTTCACGTATTCTCCATCAAGCTCCAGCTAAGATAGAACAACGTGACTTGGCAATTGAAGCTAGGATTCAAGATCTTTCCTTGCATGGTTTACTCATGAAAGTGGAAGAGACTGAGGCTTTGGATCCAACCCTTCCAGTCCATGTGACTTTTTCATTTGATCAATCCGAACAAGTGATTACGTTAAAAGCGCAAGTTGTGAATGTCTCTAAGTGTGAGGTTAGGTTGAAGATCGCTAAGATAGACATCGAAAGCATTAGCCAACTAAAACGATTTATAGAATTGAATGTAGGCAATAACGACCTTCTGAATCGAGAGTTAGAGCACCTCTCTGGTTTTTAGGAGAAAAATAAATGAACGCCTATTTAAGTAACAATAACTATGTCTAAAAAAATCATCATGCAGATCCCGACGAAAGACGGCGATCAGCAGTTCTATTTGGGCCGCAGTTCGGTCCTAGCAGTATTTGCTTCAGTATTGGCATTACCCGCCGTCGTTGGTGGCGCGTGGTACCTTAATCAGCAGCAGATGCACAATAAAGACGAACTAACACAAATCATCGCCAAACTGGAAAGTGAAAAGGCCGAAGTGACGGCTCTTTACGAAGAGCAGCTTGATACCAATCATTCGCTTTCCCAATCTTTGACGGACAAAAACAATCAAATTCAGCTATTGGGCAAACGGGTATTCGACGTTGAATCGGTTTTAGGTCTCGCAGACGAAGAGTTGATGATCGATGAGAACAGCATGGGGTTAGAGGAGCGAATTGACGCAGCCGCTATCGATTCTGCTGTTCGCGCGACGATGTTCCGTTTGATACCAAATGACAGTCCAGTCACATACCAACGTATTTCTTCTTCTTACGGCAGTCGTATTAATCCGATTTCAGGTAAGAGGCATGTTCATACTGGTATCGATCTGACTTGTAAAAGAGGAGAAGAGATCCTGGCACCGGCTGACGGTGTGGTGGAAACCGTTCGCCCGAGCAATCGTGGTTATGGTAACTATGTCACCATTCGTCACTCATTTGGCTTTATGAGCTCCTTTGCTCATCTACAACGCTTCAAAGTGAAAAGCGGTCAGTTTGTTAGTAAAGGCGACATCATTGCTCAATGCGGTAACTCTGGCAACTCCACAGGGCCACACTTGCACTATGAAGTACGCTTCCTCGGACGAGCACTCAACCCTCAATACTTAATGGAGTGGACACCAGAAAACTTCAATGACGTCTTTGAAAAAGAGAAAAAAGTGAAATGGGGACCTTTGGTTCAATTGATTGATAACGTTGTACGCCTACAAGTCAATTTAACCAATTCACCCTATCGCGATACCAGTATCAACACAGTATCAAGTGAAGATACGAGTAATACTGCGACGAACTGATTTGTCCATCAACACGAAAAAGAGCAGCTTACGCTGCTCTTTTTGTTTCGGACTCTGCACGGCTAAATGACCCGTGATTAGCCGCGATGAATATTATCATTCGCCTGTTTGAGTAAGTTTTGGCTCTCATTCATAAATTGTTGAGAATAAGTACCAAACCAATCACTCACCTGCTTAAAGCTTTCGATGAATCGCGCTTTGTCTCTGCTATCCAGAATCGCTACCGCATCACCTAAACGCTGATGGAATCGCTTGATCATATCGATATTCTCTTGAGAAGAGAAAATGATATCACCGTACAAGTTCGGATCCTGACCAAACAGTCGTCCCACCATCGCCAATTCAAGGCGGTAGATTGGCGAGCTTAACTTCAACAACTGATCGATGTTCGGATTCTCTTTGCTAAGGTGCATACCGTAAGCAAACGACGTGAAGTGGCGTAACGCCTGAATCAACGTCATGCCATGATCGTGCTCTTGTGCATCGATTTGGCACAAGCTTGCGCCCCAAATTCCAAACTGTTGCAATAGCCATTGGTAATGCTCGTGACCACGACCATCACAGTACACAATAACCTGCTTGGCAAGGCTCGGAACATCTGGGCCAAACATTGGGTGTAAACCAACTACAGGACCTTGGTGCACATTCAACATTGCTTGCAGAGGCTTCGACTTGATAGAAGTCAGGTCACACAGAATGCAGTCTTGCGGCAAGTTCCCCAGTTTTTCGATCACCCCTTCCGTTAGATGAATCGGCACCGTGACCACGACTAAACCCGCGTTGTCTAGACTCTCATCCGCATGATCCCAGTCTTTACTGCCGAGAACTTTGACCTGGTAGCCCGACAATTTGAACATACGCCCAAACAGGCCACCCAATTGACCATTACCACCAATAATAACAACTGAGCGTAAATCAGGGTTCAAACACTTAAAACCGGAATCTTTCTCGCTGGCATAAGACTCACGCATTGTTCGACGCAGAATATCTTCAATAAGCTGTGGAGGAATTCCCATTTTTTCAGCTTCAGCGCGACGAGAAGCTAACATCGCCGCTTCGCGGTCTGGAGCATAAATTGGCAAACCATGTTCGCTTTTTACTTCCCCAACTTTCTCTACGAGCGCTAAACGCTGAGCCAATAGCTCCAACATTTGCTTGTCGACTGCATCAATCTGATCGCGTAATGCGTTAAGTTCAACTGCCATTGATGTTCCTTAAATCCTGTATTAATTAGCCTTTAGACGATTTTCTAAGAAAGGCACTAGCTCTTCATGTGCATGACGTAATAGTGCCTCAGTTGAATCCCAATTGATACATGCGTCAGTGATAGATACACCGTATTTCATCTCTTCAAGAGCTAAGTCAGAAGATTGATTTCCTTCATTGATATGGCTTTCAATCATAAGACCGATAATAGATTTATTGCCTTCACGGATTTGATGAATCACATCCTCCGCGACTAATGGCTGGCGACGGTAATCTTTACGTGAGTTGGCGTGACTGCAATCCACCATTAATGAAGCATCAAGACCAGATTTCGCCATCTCTTGCTCACACTCAGTGACTGATACCGAATCGTAGTTAGTTTGCTTGCCGCCACGTAAGATCACATGTCCATTAGCATTGCCCTGGGTGGTTAACAGTGCGACTTGTCCCTCACGGTTAATTCCCATAAAACGGTGGCTAGAGGACGCAGCTTGCATCGCGTTAAT
The DNA here is from genome assembly GCF_033344345.1 of Vibrio sp. 1978. NCBI lineage: Bacteria > Pseudomonadati > Pseudomonadota > Gammaproteobacteria > Vibrionales > Vibrionaceae > Vibrio > Vibrio sp. 1978. The sequence continues at coordinate 163,292 of NZ_JAWPOP010000010.1, read as the reverse complement.
TGCGGTTGCCAAACTGCCATCGGTGCCATTCTTAAAACCGATTGGCATAGACAGGCCGCTTGCCATTTCACGGTGAGTTTGTGACTCCGTCGTACGTGCGCCGATTGCAGCCCAGCTAAAAGTATCCGCCAGGTATTGTGGGCTAATTGGGTCTAGAGCCTCAGTCGCGAGCGGGATTTCCATTTCTGCCAACTCCACCAGAAGTTCGCGTCCAACATGCAGACCGTGTTCAATATCGAAACTGCCGTCTAGGTGTGGGTCATTGATCAGGCCTTTCCAGCCGACCGTGGTGCGCGGCTTCTCAAAGTAAACACGCATAACAATATACAGTTGGTCACTTAGTTGTTCAGAGAGTGCTTTAAGTCGCTTTGCGTAATCCTTCGCCGCTTCCACGTCGTGGATAGAACATGGACCGCATACAACAAGCAGGCGGTGATCCTTCTTGTGAATAATATTAGCGATAGTTTGACGAGACTCTTGAATAAAGCGACGTGCTTTTTCACTCAAAGGAAGCTTGGTTTTTAGTTCCTCCGGAGTAATAAGAACCTGTTCTTCGATAATATTAATATTGCTCAACTCACTTTTCTGCATAACTCTAACCTGTATATTTATTTTTACACCCAACCAAACCTTTGGTGAGACAACTAAGCTTTAAAGACAAGATAACAGGCTAAAAAAGAAAAACAAGCGTACAGAATAAAAAACATTTAGTGTAAATTAAAATTTACAGTCAAATAAAAAGCCAAAGCATAATTAACTTTGGCTTCTCATCGCTGTTTTGAATCTTTTACAAGAGGTTTAGCTAGTCAAGCGTTTCATCGCTTCACTCGCCGCTTTCCACTCTTGAGATAGCTTAAGTTCGCTTGGAGAAAATGACTGTTTTTTCAGTAATCCATCCGCGAGTGGCACGGTTGAAACCTGTAAGTTGTCTAATACCTCAACGTGCGCTTCTCGTTTATTACACATTAACAACATATCGCAACCAGCTCTCAATGCTTGAGCACCTCGCTCGGCTGGGCTGCCCATAATCGCAGCGCCTTCCATGGTCAAATCATCCGAAAAAACCAAACCTTTAAAACCCAATTGCTGACGCAGGACCTGTTTTAACCAGTATTCAGAACCGCTGGCTGGTTGAGCATCATAATGTGGGAAAATCACGTGAGCAGGCATCATGGCATCTAAAATACCGGCATCAATTTGCGCTTTGAAGATCGCCATATCTTGTTCAAAAATGTCGCTGCGCTCGTCGTATGGTGTTTCTAGATGTGAGTCTGCAATCACGCCACCATGTCCAGGGAAGTGCTTTCCTGTCGTTGCCATGCCAACACTCTTCATTCCTTGCATATAAGCAGTGCTATAGCGAAGAATGGTATCGGCATCTTCACCGAATGCACGGTTACCGATCGCTTTACATTGATGGCCTTGGTCAAGTACCGGGGCAAAGCTTAAATCAATATCATGGGCAATCAGCTCTGCTGCCATTAACCAACCGCCCATACGAGCAAGCTCTTCACCATTTTGATATTTAGCGTACTCATCAGCAGCAGGAATTAATGAGAAACCTTCACGAAAGCGCTGCACTCGGCCGCCTTCTTGATCCACACCGATCAAAAACGGGCGCTTAGCCGCCTTTCGGATGGATTGAGTAAGTGCTTGAAGCTGTTCGCTATCATGATAGTTGCGAGCAAATAGAATTAATCCACCAACCGTAGGATGCTCCAAGATTTCTTTGTCTTCAGCGGTCAGTTCATACCCCGCAACGTCAACCCATAACGGTCCCATGTTTTCTCCTCAAAATCGGCTGAATATCTCGTATTCGATGAGGTTATTCGCTTCAGATTTGCTTTACAATAAGTGAATGAAGAATTGACGAGATCGGCTATGAAATTTAACGAACTGTACATTGGTGTGATGTCTGGAACGAGTATGGATGGCGTTGATACCGCTCTAGTTGAAATAAGCGATGAGCATGTTCGTCTGATTGCGCACGACGACTACCCAATGCCCGCAGCGCTAAAAGACATGCTGTTATCTGTTTGTACCGGTCAAGCAACAAATTTAAAAACCATAGGTGAACTTGACCACCAGCTCGGCCACCTATTTGCAGATGCTGTGTTACAGCTACTCAATAAGTCTGGCTACGTCGCAGAGCAAATTCGTGCGATTGGTAATCACGGTCAAACAGTGTTCCATCAGCCTACCGGAAACTTGCCGTTTACCACTCAATTGGGCGATGCAAACATTATCGCAGTCAAGACAGGCATTGATACGGTAGCGGATTTTCGTCGTAAAGACATGGCGCTAGGTGGACAAGGTGCCCCACTCGTCCCTGCTTTCCATAAAAGCATTTTTGCGATGCAGGATTCCACAATTGTGGTGCTTAACATTGGAGGCATTGCCAATATCTCGGTACTGCATCCAGAACAACCAGTCATTGGCTATGACACAGGCCCGGGCAATATGTTGATGGACGCATGGTGTGCGCTGCATACTGGGCAAAGCTTCGACGAAGATGCACAATTTGCACTTAAAGGAACGGTAAACGCTACTTTGTTGACTCAATTACTCAAAGAAGCTTACCTCGCCATGCCTGCCCCTAAAAGTACCGGGCGAGAACTGTTCAATATTGACTGGCTGCATCAACAACTGGCCCATCACAATTTACCAATCGAAGACGTACAACGTACACTTTGCGAGTATTCTGCAATTACCATTGCCAACGAAGTCGACAAGTTTTCTCATGGCATCACACCTCAACTATTAGTCTGTGGCGGTGGAGCAAGAAACCCGCTTTTGATGCAGCGACTAGCTAAGTTATTGCCACAATGGAGCGTTGCGACAACGGCAGAAAAAGGTGTTGATGGCGATTACATGGAAGCAATGGCGTTTGCTTGGCTTGCGCAGCGCCATATTCACGGCCTCCCTAGCAACTTACCGGAAGTTACGGGGGCAAGTCGTCTCGCTTCACTGGGTGTACTCTATTCAAAAAATTAAGGGCAATAGATCCTAAACAAAAAGGCTTAATTCATTATGACGAACGATGCACTTATCGCAGCTTTATCCCATCTGGTATCTGAAGGGCGAAACCCAGACACCATGGACATCGACTTGCTGCCTTCTCTCGATATTGTTCAACGCATCAACCAACAGGACAAACTCGTTCCTCTTGCCGTTGAAAAAGTGTTGCCTGAGATCGCTGAAGCCGTTGATAAGATCACGGAAGCATTTAAGGTCGGAGGTCGGTTGTTTTACATCGGTGCGGGTACCAGTGGTCGACTTGGCGTTTTGGATGCTTCAGAATGCCCACCAACTTTTGGCACAGATCCAGAGATGGTCGTTGGTATTATTGCCGGTGGAAAAGAGGCAATGTTCCGTGCAAAGGAAGGGGCGGAGGACGATCCAGCATTGGGTGAGCAAGATCTTAAAGAGAATACGCTAACACAACGCGATGTCGTCGTTGGTATTGCGGCAAGTGGACGAACACCTTACGTGATTGGTGGCTTAGAGTATGCGAACGAGCTTGGTGCCACCACTGTAGCACTATCTTGTAACCCTGACTCTCCGATTGCAGATATTGCTGATATTGCGATTAGCCCCGTTGTTGGACCTGAAGCGTTAACGGGATCCACTCGCTTAAAATCAGGGACGGCACAAAAACTCGTACTAAACATGCTCACTACCGCAAGCATGATTCGCCTGGGCAAAAGTTATCAGAACTTAATGGTAGATGTGAAAGCGACGAATGCAAAGCTAGTTGCAAGAGCGGCTCGTATTGTTATGCAAGCAACAGATTGTACTAACCAAGAGGCTAAAACGGCGCTCAAAGAAACGGACTACGACGCCAAGTTAGCGATTTTGATGATTTTAACCGGGCTGGATAGAGAAAGCGCGACTGAGCAACTGAACGCCAAGCAAGGATATTTAAGAAAAGTCGTGATCGCGCAAACTAATCAATCTTAATCAATAAAGCGCCTCACTTATTTAAAAGTCAGGCGCCTTTTATGGCTTAATTTAGTAGTTCAATCGTTCAATGTGAGTAATACCGACTTTACCTTCAAGGTCACTGAACATATGAACCATTGCTGGGTATGGTTGTGCTCCAGGGTAGACAACTTCTGCATTACAGAAAAACGCATAGTTTTGTCCGGCTACGACTTGAGTAGCCACAACCAAAGGGGAGTATTTGACACAGACAAACCCCTCGATACCTTTAGCAAATACTTCTTTATTCTCTGCTGTGAGTTCATGAAATGGACTCCAGCCACCAGCCATTTGCGTTGACATAATGTGATTCCTTTTTTTCTGTGCTCACTATTAAGAAATATGAGCACAGTTTAATAAGGAAGATTTTGCCACATTTATGTGATGCAGACAGTGTAACAACGGCTTTATTGACTATTAATTTGAGTATTCATTCCAACCACGTTGCCATTCCATGCGGAATTTTTGCGCTTGCTCAGTACCTTCACAAACCCCTTCGTAATACTGACCAGATAACCCCATTTGATACGCAAAAGCAGGATTACAGTACTCACGTAAACCTTCTAAATAACCTTGGTCGTAGTCACTTTGCTTAACACTACCCAACTCACGAAGCTCGCTCATCGTGCGCGATGTGTGTCCGGTTATGCCATCTTGATATCCGATCTGATGCCAATCTCCCGACTTGGCAAGATCTGCTGTCGTTGCTGTGCATCCTGCAAGTAAAGCCAGTGCCAGACCTACCGTTACCTTTTTCATGGTTCTTCCTTAAGTAATTGTTTTCAAAAATAAGCTTACCACTAATTATTGGCGCTTGCCGCTGAGCTTGCAGATTTAACCACTGATGACTCAAATCAGCCGCTCAAGACTGTCATCAACCTTTCGCCATTTTTAAAAACCGCTCAAGCAGCATATCGACCACTCAGTGCTCTATTCGACCACTCATCTACTAACCGAATGCATTTAACACAAGTGACGCATAACATGCATCCTGAGATTAAAAAATTACCCTACCCAACTAAGACCAAGGACAATTGCTATGATGTGGTTTCTAACCTGTGTCGCAGCCCTAATCGGCGGATACTTCATCTACGGCGCTTTCGTCGAGAAGATTTTCGGCATCAATGAAAAACGCCAAACGCCAGCTCACACCAAATCGGACGGTGTTGACTTCGTTCCAATGTCAACAAAGAAAGTTTACCTAGTTCAACTACTTAACATCGCAGGTGTTGGTCCAATTTTTGGCCCGATCATGGGGGCACTATACGGTCCTGCGGCGATGCTTTGGATTGTAGTCGGTTGTATTTTTGCTGGTGCAGTACACGATTACTTCTCAGGCATGCTTTCAGTGCGTAACGGCGGTGCATCTGTACCTACCATTACAGGTCGCTACCTAGGTAATGGCGCAAAACACTTTATGAATATTTTTGCCATTGTCCTATTGCTTCTAGTTGGCGTAGTGTTCGTTTCAGCCCCTGCTGGCATGATTACTAACCTCATCAATGATCAAACAAGCTTGAGTGTAAGCATGACAACGATGGTTATTGCTATCTTTGCTTACTACATCATTGCGACGATTGTTCCTGTCGATAAAATCATTGGTCGTTTCTACCCACTGTTTGGCGCCCTACTTATCTTTATGTCTGTTGGCCTAATGACAGCCGTTGCTTTCTCTAGCGAACACACAGTAATGGGTGACTTCCAAGTTTCGGACATGTTCTCTAACCTCAACCCAAATGACATGCCGTTATGGCCTGCATTGTTCATCACTATCGCATGTGGCGCTATCTCTGGCTTCCACGCAACTCAGTCTCCACTGATGGCGCGTTGTATGGAAAATGAGAAAAACGGTCGCTTCGTATTCTACGGTGCAATGATTGGTGAAGGTGTTATCGCGCTAATTTGGTGTGCTATCGCTCTGTCTTTCTTCGGCTCTCTAGACGCTCTATCAGAAGCTGTGAAAAACGGTGGCCCTGGTAACGTGGTATACAGCGCATCATTTGGTCTGCTAGGTGTGTTCGGTGGTATCCTTGCGTTCCTGGGTGTGGTTATCCTACCAATTACGTCTGGCGATACAGCGTTCCGTTCAAGCCGCTTGATCCTTGCTGAATACTTCAACATGGAACAAAAAACGCTACGTAACCGTCTACTGATGGCACTTCCACTGTTCGTTATCGGCGGTATCTTAACTCAAGTAGACTTCGGCATTATCTGGCGCTACTTCGGTTTTGCAAACCAAACAACAGCGGTAATGATGCTTTGGACTGCGTCCGCTTACCTACTGCGTCACAACAAGCTGCACTGGATTACCACTATCCCAGCTATCTTCATGACCACGGTATGTGTCACGTTCATCTTAAACAACAGCTCGCTAGGTTTTGGTCTGCCAATGCAACTATCAACTATCGTAGGTATTGTGTTTGCCCTAGCTGTGACAGGTTACGTTATCAAAACCTCTAAGGGTAAAGGTGAAACTGAACTGGCTGACGAAGAGAAACCACAAGCCGTATCAGAAACAGCGTAATACTCGTCACATCTGAGTGACTAAGATAGGAGCCTGCCAATTGCAGGCTCTTTTTGTTTTATACCCAAGTCACTTTAAGACTCAGAAAGCACAGCGCAGCATCATTTACTTAGCTGTTCTTATCTATCTGAGCCAAGCATCTTGAGGTTACTTAGGTATACAATAACAACATTGATTCTAGGTTAGGTTCACTATGGAACTGGTCATCTCCCTTTTACAACAGATGTGTGTGTACTTAGTTTTGGCTTACATGCTAAGTAAAACGCCAATCATCTTACCTTTGCTGAGTATTTCTTCGCGCTTAAGCCACCGCCTAATTTGTTACGTACTCTTCTCTGGCTTTTGTATTCTCGGCACCTATTTCGGTCTGCACATCAACGATGCTATTGCCAATACTCGTGCGATCGGCGCAGTTATGGGCGGGCTGTTTGGTGGACCTGTTGTAGGTTTCGCCGTCGGATTTACTGGTGGCATCCATCGATACTCTCTTGGTGGCTTTACTGACCTAGCCTGCGCAATTTCAACCACCGCCGAGGGCGTAATTGGTGGCTTGCTCCACGTTTACCTTATCAAGCGAAATAAAGGCGCATTGCTGTTTAATCCAAGCGTCGTATTCAGCGTCACGTTTGTTGCAGAAGTGGTGCAAATGATTTTGCTGCTCGCCGTCGCGAAACCTTTTGATCAAGCCTATGAACTGGTGTCCGCTATTGCAGCGCCTATGATCATCGCGAACTCATTTGGTGCGGCGTTGTTCATGAGTATCCTGCAAGACAGAAAAGCAATCTTTGAAAAGTTTTCTGCGACGTTTTCGCGTCGAGCGCTCACCATTGCTGATCGCTCAGTGGGAATTCTAAGCAACGGCTTCAACACCGAAAACGCAGAGAAAATCGCACGTATTATTTACGAAGAAACCAAAGTGGGCGCTGTCGCGATTACTGACCAAGAAAAGATCTTGGCGTTTGTGGGCATTGGCGATGATCACCATAAACCGAACACGCCGATTTCATCGCAAAGCACATTAGACTCCATGGAGAAAAACGACATCATTTATCTTGATGGTGCGGAGCGTCCATACCAATGCTCCATTGCAAAAGATTGCAAGCTCGGATCTGCGCTGATCATCCCACTGCGTGCAGGGAAAGAGGTCATTGGTACCATAAAGCTGTATGAACCGAAGCGTAAATTGTTCTCGACGGCCAACATGTCGATGGCGGAAGGAATAGCCCAGCTTCTATCTAGCCAAATCCTTTATGGCGATTACCAACAACAACAAGCCTTACTCGCCCAAGCAGAAATAAAATTGCTTCACGCTCAGGTGAATCCACACTTTTTGTTTAATGCACTCAATACTATTAGTGCGATTACTCGTCGTGACCCTGACAAAGCGCGCGAGCTAATCCAAAATCTATCGCACTTCTTCCGCAGCAATTTAAAGCAGAACATTAATACCGTGACGTTAAAGGAAGAGCTTGCACATGTGAACTCGTACTTGAGCATCGAAAAAGCGCGTTTTACGGAACGCTTAGAGGTTGAAATCGATATTCAACCTGAATTGCTGGACATCAAATTACCAAGCTTTACACTCCAGCCTTTGGTTGAGAATGCCATTAAGCATGGCATTTCAAACATGCTTGAAGGTGGTAAAGTTCATATATACAGCGAAGCACACCCACAAGGTCACTTGATTACCGTCGAAGACAACGCAGGCAGTTTTGAGCCGCCAAAAGAAAACCACTCAGGGCTAGGTTTAGAAATTGTCGACAAGCGTCTCACTAATCAATTTGGACGTGATGCAGCGCTAAAAATTACGTGCGAGCCACATCAATTTACTAAAATGAGCTTTATCATTCCCCCAAAATCATAAAAGCACGCTGAAGCAATAAAGGTAATGTTGGATGTTAACCGCACTCGTCATTGATGATGAACAGTTTGCTCGTGAAGAGCTAGCAGAGTTACTGGATGAAACAGGCCAAGTTGAGGTCGTGGGCGATGCCTCAAACGCAATCCTCGGCCTAAAAAAAATCAATGAACTCAAGCCTGATGTGGTGTTTCTCGATATCCAAATGCCTCAAGTCACGGGGATTGAATTACTAGGGATGCTTGATCCAGAAACCATGCCTTATGTGGTTTTTGTCACGGCTTATGATCAGTATGCGATTCAAGCATTTGAAGACAATGCCTTTGATTACTTGCTCAAACCTGTCGACCCATGCCGGCTAACTAAAACGGTAAAACGACTAAACAAAGTCATTAGCCAATCCGCCCTAACGCAACAACTGTCTGCTATTACACCTGACACGTTGGATCAAATACCGTGCATCGGACACAACCGCATCGTTATCATGGCCACCGACACGGTGGAATGTGCTTACAGTGATATCAGCGGCGTGCATGTACGCTCCACCAGCCAAACCGCGAGCACCCAACTGACATTAAAAACGTTGGAAGAGAAAACCCCTCTAGTCCGCTGCCATCGTCAATACTTAGTCAGTATTAAAGCGATTAGCGAAATCAAGTTACTGGAAAATGGGTTAGCGGAAATCATCACCAAAACAGGCTTTGAGATACCAGTAAGCCGCCGCTACTTAAAGGTGCTCAAAGAGATGCTCGGCATTAGCCACTAACACAAAAACTTCACACATCATCGCTGAGTTTCCGCTAGCGTATAAATAGGACGCTCTGAAAAGACGAGGCGATGATGTATAAAGTTTTATTCATATGTAAGCACAACGCTGGACGAAGCGTCCTCGCGGAGTCAATCGCAACCAATATCCTGCCAGCAGATTTTAGTGTCACCAGTGGAGGCTCACATCCCACAGGCAAGGTGCACCCAGTGGTGCAAAAATATTTAGATGACCACCAACTCCCCATTCCGCATATCCACACGCATTCATGGGAGGAGCGAACTCAGTTTCTTCCCGACATCGTTATTATTCTCTGTGATTCTTTACATCAAGAAACCGCTCCTCAGTGGCTTGCAGGTGGTGTTCGAGTAAACTGGCAAGTTGATGCTTTTCCGACCGATGGTTCTGATGAAGACATGTACGCACATTGCGAAAAGGTTGCTCAATCGCTTGAGCGAAGAATCACGAAGATGTCTGATATGATTATCGATGGTTTAGGAAAAGACCAAATTCGTGATTACCTAAATGAGTTAAGAGAGATGTAAAAAAGGCGACCCACAGGTCGCCTTTTGAATATTCGATAAATGGAGACTAATCCACTTGCTTGATTTGCAGTTCTTTAGGTACTTCAAAGAACATATTCTCTTCACGGCCAAGTACTTCATCAACCGCTTCGGCACCAACGAGTTCTTTGATTCGCTCTAGAATCTGATTAACGAGCTCTTCCGGAGCAGATGCTCCCGCAGTCACGCCGACCTTTGTTTTGCCTTCGAACCACTCAGGTTTGATATCTTCCGGACAGTCGGTTAAGTAGCCAGGTGTCCCTAGCTTTTCAGCTAGCTCTTTAAGACGTGTGGAGTTTGATGAGTTTTTAGAACCCACCACAACCATCACATCTACGTCACCAGCTAATTCACGTACGGCATCTTGGCGGTTTTGTGTCGCGTAACAGATATCGTCTTTACGTGGACCTTGGATATCTGGGAACACGCGGCGTAGCTCTTCGATAACATCGGCAGTTTCATCGACAGAAAGCGTCGTTTGGCTTACGTAATGAAGATCGGATGGATCTTTCACAATCGCCTTCAGTTTCTCAACATCGGCTGGAGTTTCAACCAAGTACATACCACCGGTTTCACTGGCGTATTGCCCCATCGTACCTTCGACTTCAGGGTGACCTGCGTGACCAATCAGAACCACTTCCATATTACGACGGCTCGCACGCGCCACTTCCATATGCACTTTGGTTACTAAAGGACACGTTGCGTCAAATACGGTCAAATCACGCAGCTTCGCTTCCTGACGAACCGCCTGCGATACACCATGAGCAGAAAAAATCACAATGTTGTTGTCTGGCACTTCGTGCAGTTCTTCAACGAAGATAGCACCACGCTGTTTTAGACCTTCAACCACAAAACGGTTATGCACCACTTCATGACGCACATAAATCGGTGGCTGATACATCTCTAGCGCACGCTCTACGATGCTAATCGCGCGGTCAACACCAGCACAGAAACCACGTGGGTTAGCTAACAGGATTTTCATTTCATTGCTCATGGAAGTTATCTTTTATTTGGTTCGCTATTCTACTGACAAAATTTCAACTTCGAAAGTCACGTCTTGTCCCGCTAGAGGATGGTTGAAGTCCACAGTGACTGAATCGCCTGCAATCTCTGTAATAATGCCCGGGATTTCCATGCCATCAGGGCCACTGAAGGCCATGATTGTACCAACTTCCACTTCTGCATCACCTACAAATTTAGTGCGATCCATATAGTGAATATGATCAGGGTTTGGCATACCAAACGCGTCTTCTGCCTTTAGCTCAATCGCTTTTTGTGCGCCTGTTTCGAGGCCTATCAAGCACTGCTCAAAGTTTTCACTCAAGCTGCCATCACCCATAACAAATTTCGCTGGTTTACCCATGTTATGAGTACTATCTGCAACCGATCCGTCTTTCATTTTAATCGTAAAGTGAAGGGTTACTACAGATTCATTGGTTATTGTTGTCACGTTAATGCTTCCTTGTTCTTGGGTTATTACGCTGTCAGCTTGGTCTTTTTATACATTGATATGCTGATTGGCGCTCCAACATAATAAAAAGCATCGCTCGAATCAACGGACGACGCTTAGGGTTATTCGATATACCGCAAAAGATTACTTGTCAGCGTCTTTTTTACGGAAGCCATCCAGAATAATCATTGCCGCACCAATACAGATCGCCATGTCAGCAAGGTTGAATGCTGGCCAGTGGTAGTTACCCCAGAAGAAGTCTAGGTAATCAACAACAAAGCCATGAACGACGCGGTCAAACACGTTGCCCACTGCACCACCAATAATCAGTGCATAAGCAATGTTGTTCCATTTTTCTTTTGCTGGAAGCTTGCTCATCCAGTAGGTCAAAAGACCCGTCACAACAAACGCGATACCTGTAAATAACCAGCGCTGCCAACCAGCTTGATCGCTCAAGAAGCTGAAAGCGGCACCGTAGTTATGAACGTAAAGTAGGTTGAAGAATGGCAGCACCTCAATTCGGTTTGCCCACCCGTAGCCCATGTTGTCCATCACCACCAATTTGATGCCAATATCTGCAATAAATACCAGAATTGCTAACCACAGCCAGCGAACTCCAGATTGCTTTAACGTCAGTGCTTTTTCACTCATTACTTTACCTACAAACAGCCCCAGTAAATACTGGGGCTGTTAATTTTAAAAAAAGTTCAGTCGTTCTAGGCAATTACGCGAATTTACGTACTTCACCTTCGCCGTCTACGTTAGACACACAACGACCACAGATCTTCTCGTGACCTTCGATTGTGCCTACGTCTGGCGTATGGTGCCAACAACGGTCACACTTCTCGCCTTCAGCTGCTGCTACTTCAACAAACAAGCCTTCGATATCTGTCGCTTGTGCTGCATCCGTCTTCTCACCTAGAGGCTTAACTTTCGCAGCAGATGTTAGTAGAACAAAGCGCAGTTCATCTTCAAGTTTGTTGATCTTCGCCGCTAGTGCGTCATCAGCAAATAGAGTCACTTCAGCTTGTAGTGCACCACCAATGGTTTTCTCTTTACGCGCATCTTCTAGAAGTTTGTTTACCGCACCACGAACCGCTTGGATCTCAGACCAGAATTCGTTGTTCAGCTCTTCACCTTCAGCAAGACCGAATAGACCGTCGAACCACTCACCAGTGAATACGAACTTGTCGCGTTGACCTGGCATTTCGTTCCAGATTTCATCTGCAGTGAACGACATGATTGGCGCCATCCAACGAACTAGCGCTTCTACGATGTAGTAAAGTGCAGTCTGACAGCTACGTTGAGCGTTGCCGCCACGTTTTGCTGTGTACTGACGGTCTTTAATTACGTCTAAGTAGAAAGAGCCCATTTCGATTGAACAGAATTGCATTAGACGCTGAGTTACACCGTGTGTGTTGTACTCTTCGTATGCTTTAACAATCTCTTCTTGTGCTGCTAGTGCACGACCAACTGCCCAGCGATCTAGCGCAACCATCTCTTCAACAGGAACGATGTCTGTTTCAGGGTTGAAGCCGCTCAGGTTAGCTAGGAAGAAACGCGCTGTGTTACGGATACGACGGTAAGCATCTGCGCTACGTTTTAGGATTTCATCAGAAACCGCAACTTCACCAGTGTAGTCTGTTGAAGCAACCCATAGACGAAGAATGTCAGCACCTAGCTTGTTAGTTACGTCTTTTGGCGCAACCACGTTACCGATAGATTTAGACATCTTACGCCCCTGACCATCAACCACGAAACCGTGTGTCAGTACTTGTTTGTAAGGCGCTTCGTCTTTCATCGCGATAGATGAAATTAGAGAAGACTGGAACCAACCACGGTGTTGGTCAGAACCTTCTAGGTATAGGTCAGCACTGTTGCCGTTGTACTCTTCACGAGCATCAACAACAGAGAAGTGAGTGACACCTGAATCGAACCATACGTCTAGCGTATCTAGCACTTTTTCGTATTGGTCAGCGTCAGCACCTAGTAGTTCAGCGGCATCTACATCCCACCATGCTTGAATGCCTTTCTCTTCAACCAGCTTCGCTACTTTCTCGATCAGCTCTAGCGTGTTTGGATGAAGTTCTGCTGTTTCTTTATGAACAAACAGAGCAATTGGCACACCCCAAGTACGTTGACGAGAGATACACCACTCAGGGCGACCTTCGATCATACCTTCGATGCGGCTTTGACCCCACTCAGGCATCCACTCTACATTCTTGATTGACTCTAATGCTTTAGCACGTAGGCCAGCTTGGTCCATAGAAACGAACCATTGAGGTGTAGCACGGAAGATGATTGGAGTCTTATGACGCCAACAGTGTGGGTAGCTGTGCTCGTAAGCGTGGTGGTGTAGTAGTGCACCTTTTTCTTTTAGTACTTCTACTACTGCATCGTTCGCTTTAAATACGTGCTGACCAGCAAATAGCTCTGTATCTGGTAGGTAAACACCGTTTGAGCCAACTGGGTTTGCTACTTCTAGGTTGTACTTGTTACCAACCGCGAAGTCTTCTTGACCGTGACCAGGAGCAGTGTGAACAACACCAGTACCTGAATCAGTCGTAACGTGATCACCAAGGATCGCCGGTACAGTGAAATCGTAGAATGGGTGTTGGAATTGAGAAAGCTCTAGGTCCGCACCTTTAGCAAAGCCAAGGTTGTGGAAGTGCTCGATACCCGCACGGTCCATTACGTCTTTCGCTAGCTCAGCAGCAACGATGATACGCTCAGCGTTGTCGCCTTCTGTTTGGATAAGCACGTACTCTAGATCATCACGTAGACATACCGCGCGGTTTGCTGGCAGTGTCCAAGGTGTTGTTGTCCAGATAACGATAGATACGTCACCGTGACCTTCATGACCTTCAGTCAGCTCAAATTTAGACAACAGTGCCGCTTCGTCAGCCGCTTTAAAACGAACGTCGATAGATGGCGATACTTTATCTTTGTATTCTACTTCCGCTTCAGCAAGAGCAGAACCACAGTCTGTACACCAGTGAACAGGTTTGAAACCTTTTAGAAGGTGACCATTGCTTGCAATCTTACCAAGAGCACGAATAATGTTCGCTTCAGTTGCGAAATCCATAGTGCGGTATGGCTTGTCCCACTCACCCATGATACCAAGGCGTTTGAAGCTCTCTTTCTGACCTTCAACCTGACCTGCTGCGTATTCACGACATTTCTCGCGGAATTCCGCTGCTGTCACTTTTTGGCCTGGCTTACCTACTTTCTTCTCTACCATTAATTCGATTGGTAGACCGTGGCAGTCCCAGCCTGGGATGTAAGGTGCGTCAAAACCTGAAAGTGTTTTGGATTTAATAATAATGTCTTTAAGAATCTTGTTTAGTGCGTGACCAATATGAATGTCACCATTTGCGTAAGGAGGGCCATCGTGCAATACGAATGACTTTTTGCCTTTCTTAGCTTTACGGATTTCACCGTAAAGATCTTCTTTGTACCAACGCTTAAGCATTTCTGGCTCACGATTGGCCAGGTTGCCGCGCATTGGAAACCCTGTTTCAGGTAAGTTCAGGGTATCTTTATACTCACTCATCGATTCTTAATTCCGTTATATTGGGCGAAAATTAGACATTATGTTGAACGGTGGAATAAACCGCTCAACGCTTAAGCTGACGCAGCCACACCCTTGCTGCTTCAGCATCCAATTCGATTTGTTGTTTAAGTGCTTCAAACGACTCAAACTTTTGCTCATCTCGAAGTTTATGCAAAAGTTCCACTTCTAGTTGCTTGCCATATAAATTGGCATGAAAGTCGAATAAGTGCACTTCTAACTGTTGGCGAACACCATTGACGGTTGGTCTTTGACCAATATTAGCAACACCACCAACTGGCTTATTTCCTAAGCCAAGCGCTTGAACAACATAGACTCCGGAAACCGGAGAAACACAGCGTTTCAAAGGAATATTTGCAGTAGGGAACCCAATGGTTCGACCTAGCTTTCTTCCGTGAGAAACACGACCGCTGATGCTGTAGTTTCTTCCCAGCATCTGTTGCGCGGAATGCAAATCGTCACGCGCCAGCGCTTGACGGATAGCCGTACTGCTGACACGTAATTGTTGTAAACAAAAGCTCTGGGTACTTACGACATCAAAGCCGTATTTTTCCCCTGCTTCCTGCAGCATTGCAAAGTTACCTGTACGGCCTTTGCCAAAGCAGAAATCATCACCAACGACAAGAAACTTAACACCCAAACGCTCGACCAACAAGTCACGGATAAACTCTTCCGCGGTTAAACTTGCAAAATGGCGATTGAAATTGACACACAGTAAGCGGTCAATATCGAGCTTACTCAATTGCACGAACTTATCGCGTAATCGCGTCAACCTTGCAGGTGCCTTGTCTTTGGCAAACAGCTCCATCGGCTGAGGTTCAAAGGTCATCACAACAGAAGGCAAGGATAGCCTGTCCGCTTGCTCAGACACTTGCTGCAATACTTGTTGATGGCCTTTATGGACACCATCGAAATTGCCAATAGTCAGCACACAACCATGATGTCGCGGGTTGATATTGTGAATGCCTCTAATCAGTTCCATTGGATACTGCTTTCTGCCTCTGTTTTACTTTACACTGTGTGAAACTGACGGATTATATACTAATCACCCTCAGTCTGTCCCAGCTTTTAGGTCTTTTAAACGCGCACCAGTTAAAAATAGAGCCACTAGGTAAACTACGGCTCCTAAACCGATCAACATCCCTAGCACCGCGCTTCGGTGAGCAAAGCTCCAGCCCAGCCATACTGACATATCTTCCAGTTGCCATAAGATTGCCGCCACCATCGCCGCGCCAGCAATAGCTAAACGTATAATAAAGAAGACGGTTCGCTTAGTGATTTGGTATACCTCTGCGATGTGCAGGCCACGATACAGCAGTGCCATATTCACAAATGCCGATAGTGCCGTCGCGATAGCCAAGCCAACGTAGCCATAGAAGTACGCAAAAATTGCATTAAATACCATGTTGGTCACCATCGCAATGATGCCGTATTTCACTGGCGTTTTAGTGTCTTGACGCGAGTAATAACCCGGAGCGAGCACTTTAATCAGCATAAAGTTCAACAAGCCTGAAGCGTAAGCAAAGAGTGACAATGATGCTTGATGTACGTCTTGTGGCGAAAACTCACCTCGCATGAATAACACCATCAACATAGGTTTTGCCAGTACCATCAAACCAAGCATTGCAGGAAGGCCAAGTAAGATCACCATGCGCACCCCCCAGTCCATGGTTTGTGCGAATCCTTCATTTTGTGCGTCAACATGTTTGCGTGATAATGCTGGTAAAATCACCGTTGCAATCGCAATACCAAACAGACCTAACGGGAATTCCAACAAGCGATCTGAATAGTACAACCAACTGATCGAACCGGTTTGCAGAAAGCTGGCAATAAAAGTATCAAACAACAAGTTGATTTGGCTTACCGACACACCGAACAAAGCAGGAATCATTAAGGTTCGGATCTTCACCACGCCCGGATCGCGCCAGCCCCATTTTGGCTTAACCATAACCCCCGCTTTAATAAGGAAAGGGATTTGAAATAAGAACTGAACCAAACCACCAAGGAAAACACCGATGGCAAGACCAATCTCTGGCTGTGACATCTGCGGCGAGATAAACCATGCTGCCAAAATGATCATTACGTTGAGGAAGACGGGAGTAAACGAAGAAACCGCAAACTTACCTAGTGTATTGAGAATGGCTCCCGATAGGGCAACAAAAGTGATGAACCATAAATAAGGAAAGGTAATCTTGAGCATCACGCTAGCAAGTTCGAACTTCTCAGCCGCGGGACCACCATGCATCCAGTCTAGGAACCAACCAAAACCAAACAGTGCAGTCACCACTCCGGAACCTAGAACACCTAAGATGGTAACAATTGAGACTATCACCCCTAATGTACCCGCCGCACGAGCAATGAGCTCCCGAGTTTTATCCATGTCGCCTTGAGCATGGCTTTCCGTTAAAACAGGTACAAACGCTTGGGAAAAAGCACCTTCAGCAAACAAACGTCGTAAAAAATTAGGAATTTTATTGGCGAAGAAAAAGACGTCTGCGCTTGCTCCTGCCCCCATTAAATTTGCCACTACAACATCACGAACTAGGCCAAGAACGCGGGAAATAAATGTCATAGCACTGACGATCATGCCAGACTTGAGTAGTCGTTTACTCACTGTAACCTCGGAATATCACCATAAGACAGCTAACCCTATACTGTTTCTCTGACAGGTGCTGTAAATAGACGTCAAAAATCTATCCGCGGGTTGTAAGGAATAAGTGTGCCTTTCGCGGATAATTATTAGCATTGGTATAAAAATGCTGTTAGAATCCCCGCCATCTTAACCGCGATAACCTCTCTTACCAAAATTTGTTTTGGCTTAGATCGGTTTTTGCACAAATCATTTGACATTTAAGCGCAAATGAGGGATATTCCTCGCCCTTAAATTGTCACAGAACTAAGTTTTTGGGAGTTAGACCCTTGGCAAATAGTAAATCTGCTAAGAAGCGCGCTATCCAAGCTGAGAAACGTCGTCAGCACAATGCTAGCCGTCGCTCAATGATGCGTACTTACATGAAGAAAACTGTTGCTGCTATCGAAGCAGGCGACAAAGAAGCTGCAACTGCTGCATTCGCTGTAGTTACACCTATCCTAGACCGCATGGCAACTAAAGGCCTTATTCACAAGAATAAAGCAGCTCGCCATAAGTCTCGTTTCGCTGCACAAATCAAAGCTCTTTAATAGAGTCCTGATTTTACAGTGAAGAAAAAACCGACCTTGTGTCGGTTTTTTTATATCTACAAAGTTTTCTTAATAAAAAAAGCTGGCAATGCCAGCTTTTCTTTTTCTGAATGTCCCATTTAAAGACATCAGCTTATTCATTACCCATATAACGCTCAAACTAGAAAGCACTAATAAAACACTTGAGAACAAAGCAAATTGGTCGATGAGTAGTACCCTATCATCAAAAGTTTAACGCCACTCTCAAATATTCCAACAAGTTAGATTCACACTCTAAGATGAGCAGTATATTAGGACTATTTAATTAATGTTGAGCACTCTCAGCACAATAAAGACTATGCAGTGTTTTTATTAACGCTTTCACTTCATCACTCTTTAATGTGTAGTACACCGTCTGTGCTTCTTTCCTTGTCGTGACTAACTCATCACGGCGAAGCCAAGCAAGATGCTGAGATAATGCCGACTGGCTTAGCTCTAACTTTGCACACAGCTCTCCCACGGACAGCTCTTGGTTATGCAGCATACAAAGGATTTGTAGGCGTCTCTCGTTTGCCATCGCTTTGAGCAACACGACGGCTTTTGCGGAGTTCTGCTCCATTTCTTGTAGATTCATGTGTTGGACCTCTAGCTACAACTTACTTATTCCAACCCTGGCCAGCTTGTTGTGTTGCACTGATTTATATATCTAAGAAAATCAAGATACACTTCCAGAGTCTTCATTATTAGAACCTCTAATTTAGTTGTTAGTGATACACCAATATTATCCACCAAGGATTTTAATTGGTGCGCCATCAATAATTAATAGTTTTGCTCACTAAAACAAGTATCTTGCTTACTTAGATATTATTTAGAATTATATTTTTATTGATAGTAATCTATTTATTTACGCAACGATACGGGTTTACTCAAACATTTGACTGAAATCAGCATCACAAACATTTTTTACCGCGGGGTGTTGGATCATTCGTTCCGCAAAAATCACGTAGTACTCTTCTTTTAGCCCATCGACATGGCCAATTAGCTGTAAATTTCGGTCGTCTTCAATCTCCGACATGTATACGGTCGGTGCCAAGAAAATCACATCATCGTGGTACCGAGCAAAAGCTTTCATCAACGCAACATCATCAAACTCCCCTAGCACATTGGGTTGAAGGCCTTGACGATCAAACCATTGAATAACTTTACGCCCCATAGCCGTTCGGCTCGCGGGAATCAGAAGTTTTTTTTGTTCCAAGATCTCAGGGAATCGCACATTTTCAATTTCAGAAGAAGCAAAAAAGCTCATGCTACTTTCACCCAACTTTTTGCTATAAAGGCCAGGACTTTGAGTAGAATCAACGGGACAATCCGAAAGGATCATATCTAGCTTGTGCTGAGAAAGGCGTTCAAGTAGCAGTTCGTGGGTCGATTCATAACAGCGTAAATGAATACTGTTATCTTCCGGGACGGTCGTCATCAGTACTTTACTGACCAAGCGTTTAGATAATGCATCGGCTACACCAACTTCAAATAGAATGTTCGAGTGCTGGCTGTAATTGACGATATCTAACATCTCATAGCTCAAACCGAACATCCGGTCGGCGTACTTAAACACAAGCTGACCTAACTCAGTGGGCTCAACTGTACGACCATTGCGCTTGGTTAACTTTCCTTTCATGCGCTCTTCAAGCGCTTTAATCTGTCCTGTCACGGTTTGCGGTGTCAGGAAGAGCGCGTCAGCCGCCTTAGTTACAGAGCCCTGTTTGCACACCATCCAGAAATAATAGAGATGGTTGTAGTTTAGATGTGACATGATCGAGTCCCGAAAAGAAAGTGATACTTTTTATACCAAATGTGACAGAGACAAACAATAAACTCGACAAAACCATACAATACCTTACAAAAGCATAAGTTTTACCGAAAGTATAAAGTCAATACTGTCATAAAAGTTGAACTGAGGCGCATTTTCTCTACAAAAAAAACGCAAAAACCAAACAAAACGAAACCAAAATTTAACCACTAAAATCAACAAGTTAAAAATTAATTTTCTTCTTCTTTTACGCCATTATCAAAAAGAACAATAAAAATCTCTCACAGCAAGAAATCTGTAATATTACTGAAATATTTGTTCTCTAACATCGCCCGCAGATTCAACTACAGACCGAAAAATGAACTGAAAGGTCAACGGAGAAAATTATGATGAACCAAGCTACTTCAACAGTGGCACCAATTTCGAGCACAGCTCGTTGGTTACGCTGGGCTAACTTGGCATTCATGTTATATCTGCTTCTTCTAGCAGTATCTATGGTTGGTAGTGGCTTTAAATGGGCAACTGGCGATCAAGCTAAGGTGCTATTTGAATTTGCCGCACACCCAGTTGCAGGTCTAATGATCGGCTTGGTGGCAACAGCCTTAATTCAGTCTTCAAGTACTGTAACGTCTATTATTGTAGGCTTGGTTGCAGGTGGCTTACCTGTAGAAACCGCTATCCCTATGGTGATGGGTGCTAACATTGGTACCACAGTGACCAATACGCTTGTATCTCTTGGCCACGTGCGCTGTAAAGAAGAGTTCAAACGTGCATTTGCAAGTGCAACCATTCACGACTTCTTCAACTTGCTTGCTGTCGCTATTTTCCTTCCGTTGGAAATGATGTTCGGCATTTTAGAGAAAGTTTCTCACTGGCTTGTTTCTCCACTGCTTGCTACTGGTGATATGAGCATTAAAGGCTTCAACTTTATTAAACCAATTACAAAGCCAGTCGTAGGCGCAATTAAAGAGCCACTTTCTACCTTCGGTGATACTGTTGGCGGCGTCATGCTTATTGCTTTGGGTATTGCGACTATCTTCGTTGCAATCACAGTGATGGGTAAATTAATGAAGAGCCTAATGGTTGGTCGCGCACGTGAAATTTTGAAAAACGCCATCGGTCGTGGTCCTATTCACGGCATCGTATCAGGCTCAATCGTGACCGTTCTAGTACAATCTTCCTCAACCACGACAAGTTTAATGGTTCCGTTGGTTGGTACTGGCGTGTTGAAAGTACGAGATATCTACCCTTTCACTCTGGGTGCTAACATTGGTACTTGTATTACGGCACTACTAGCAGCGACAGCGGTATCTGGAGAGTTCGCAGTATTCGCACTTCAAATCGCTCTAGTCCACTTAGTATTTAACATCATGGCGACGCTGTTTATCTTTGGAATTCCATTCCTACGTGAGATTCCGGTTAAAGGCGCTGAGATGATTTCTGAAATGGCTATTAAGAATAAAGCTGTTGTTGGTGGCTACCTAATGTCAGTATTCGTTATTCTACCAGGTGCGATTCTAGCCCTAACAACGTAACAACAACGACATACCATCGCTTATTGTTTAGGCTCCACATCGTGGAGCCTTTTTTATGATAATTAAACTGTTCAAATCGATTGTCCGGTGATAATTTGAGCCACATCAGCATGCTTATGCTGAGCTATCTCATTTGGAGTCGACAACATGACGCAGCTTAATGACGCTATTTCTGATCAGCTACTCGCAATAGACGAAAACCTAACCCAACTGGTTGCTGATATTGATATCCTCAGTAGCGTGAATCCTCTTAATTATGCTCAAGAAAGAGAACGTTTCATTAAAAACAAATATTCTCAAGAGCCTAATTTTCAATATTCAATTACTAACGTAGATACCCACAGCGCAAAGCGACGCCTATATGAGCTACCTCTAGAAAACATTCAAGACACCCAACTGCAGAGGCTATACGCGGATGTAATTCAGTCTTATGCAGATAAACTGGATCAAGTGAATACCATCGGCACGCAAGAGTTTCTTTATAACTCCTTACGCTATTATGGGGAACCGAGCGCCAAAGATATTGCCAACGCCCATTTCATATTGCACCTTCCTACAGAAGAAGAAAAAGAACCTCAGCACGATAGCCGTGCAATAGCACGTTTCATGCAAAATTTTGCTCAACGCAATGGGTATGAATGTGAAATACAGGTGTTGGACGGGATGTTAGCAAACGCACTAGTTTCAGGGTCTCGAGTCAAAATTAACCACGCGGCGTACATCACCACTGATGAGCTGGAGGCTCTTGCACATCATGAAATGGGAGTACATCTCCTGACTACGCTTAACGGTCGTCAACAACCGCTAAAAGTCCTGAGCTTAGGTTGTCCTGCCAATACCAACACTCAAGAAGGGCTGGCTATATTATGTGAGTATCTGTCAGGACATTTCAGTATCAAGCGCCTAAGAACCTTAGCCTTACGAGTTCTGGCAGTAGAGTCGATGATCAAGGATCGCGATTTCCGCCATACGTTCATGCTATTAAAAGAACAGTATAAAGCTTCTGATCTTCAAGCATTTACAACGACTGCCCGAGTCTATCGAGGTGGAGGTTTAACGAAGGATTACTTGTATCTTAGAGGATTCCGAGAGGTGCTCAATGCCTATGATAGATTGGGCGATGACTTTTCACTATTGTTGTGCGGGAAAACAGAGCTGAAGTACTTTGAGCTTATCCGTTCATTAGTGAGTAAAGAAATATTCACTCAACCTAAGTTTATTAGCCCGGCACTGTCCAAACCGATGCAGACCAACCCAATTCACCGTTATATTGTCAGTGCACTAAAATAATACCTTCTAAGTACAAAAAAGAAAAAAGCTCCATTCGGAGCTTTTTCTATATCTTGAAGAACGATACTCGTTACACTGAGAATGGGTAACGAATAGGATCGTGATGCTCGTACCCTTCAACCCAAAAGTCATCCAGTGTGACCCATGTTTCCAAATCTTCTAGAGATTTAATCTCTGGGTTGATATGGAACGTCGGCGCTTTTAATGGCTCACGCTTCAACTGAACATCGCGCATCAGTTCAAGCTGGTCTTCATAAATGTGAGCATTCACAATCTTATGAAATGCCTGACCAGGTTTCTTGCCCGTAATTTGCGCCATAATCGCCAAGAACACGTAAACTTGAACCATATTGAAGTTTAAGCCAAGCGGTACATCACACGAACGCTGAGTACTATTCAGGTAAAGCGTATCATCCAGCAATGAAAAATGGTGACTGTACATACAAGGACGCAAGCACCCCATGTGGAACTCACCCGGGTTGTAGAAGTTCAAGATTTCACCGCGGTCATCAACACCACGCGTTAAGTCATCCACTATCTTACGTAGCTGGTCAACATGACCACCATCAGGTTTCGCCCAGGCGCGCCCTTGAACCCCATAGACACGGCCCATGTCGTCTTCACCTTTACGGTATGGGTTATTCAACCAGGCATCATTTAGGTTGGCATTGGCATCCCAGGTTTTCGTGCCCAGCTTACGAAAATCTTCCGCATTATCGTAACCACGAATATACCCTAATAGCTCTGCAACGGCCGCTTTCCAAAAACTTTTACGTGTGGTGACCAACGGAAATTGATTGTTCGCAACATCGTAGGTTAAATCCGCGTTGATTACGGTCAGGCAGCGCTTGCCTGTACGCTCATTTTCAACCCAAACACCTTGGTCAACGATGCGTTGACACAAATCTAAATACTGTTTCACACCAATACCTTACTTCGTCTTTTGTGGTAATTCGTCTTTGTAATGACCACGTTTGTATGCCCAAACCATCATGAGGACACCGATAACCACCATTGGCAGGGATAAAATCTGTCCCATGGAAATAAAGCCACCGAATAAACCCAAATGAGCGTCTGGTTCGCGCACGTACTCAACTAAGAAGCGGAATGTACCATATCCAGCTAAAAATAGCCCTGAAACAGAACCTAGAGGACGAGGTTTCTTGATGAACCAATTCAAGATGAAGAAAAGTACGATACCTTCAAGCGCCATTTCATAAAGCTGTGATGGATGACGTGGCAGTGGACCGCCATTTGGGAAAACGATCGCCCAAGGCACATCCGTTACTCGGCCCCACAACTCGCTGTTCATGAAGTTACCTAAACGCCCCATACCCAAACCAAATGGCACAAGCGGCGCGATAAAGTCAGCAACACCGAAGAAAGTTCGCCCGTTTTTGTGTGCATACCAGAACATCGCAGTAATCACACCCAGTAAGCCCCCGTGGAAAGACATACCACCGGTCCACACTTTAAATAGATACAAAGGGTCAGCCAGGAAGAGCTCAAAATTGTAGAAAAGCACGTAGCCTACACGGCCACCAATCACCACGCCAAGGAAGCCTGCGAACAACAAATCAGAAACCTGCTCTCGTGTCCAACCACTTCCAGGCTTATCCGCACGTCGGTTCGCTAACCATAGAGCAAACATAAAGCCCACAAGGTACATCAAACCGTACCAACGAACCGAAACAGGACCAATAGAGATTAAAACCGGATCAATATTGGGAAATTCAATATATCCCTGAGACATAAATCATTCTCTTCTTATCACAACAAAATAAATATACCCAAGTAACCTCTAGATGCTTGGTTCAGCGAGAATGACTTGGGTACAAACTTAGAGCAGCATGGTCGCTGCAACAAACATTAAGAACACCGCGAATATCTTTTTTAATACCGCAGTTGGAAGGTTAGTTGCGAGCTTCGCACCCACTTTTGTTGTGAGCATCGAGGCCATAGCAATCGCTAATAAAGCGGGAAGATAAACATAGCCAATACTGTATGAAGGTAAGCCTTCCACTTTATAGCCATGTAAGATGAAGCCGATCATACCAGAAATAGCAATCACGCAACCACAAACGGAGGATGAGCCCACCGCTTTACGCATCTCTATCCCATGTTTATTTAAAAATGGTACCGACAGTGAGCCACCACCAATACCAGCAAGGCTTGATACGACACCAATTCCCGTGCCGTAAACTACAGTCACAGGGCTGCTCGGCATAGGTTTACTGCTCGTAACTTTAATGGAACGAAACATTTGTACTGACAGGCAAAGAACAATGACACCAAACACTTTCGGCAAATAGTGTGTAGGGATCCACTCAGCAATATTGGCACCAACAAAGCCACCAATGACCACACCAGGCATCAACCATTTTACGACAAACATATCGACATTGCCGAGCTTAAGGTGATTCATCGCCGATGAGCCAGACGTGACAATAATACTCGCTAACGAAGTGGCTAAGGCCATGTGCATACTCATTTCTGGAGAGATCCCAGCAAGAGGAAGCAAATACAACAAGGCAGGAACAACAATCAAACCACCACCGATACCGAGTAACCCCGCCATCACACCCACAAAAGCGCCTAGCGCCAACAATAACAAAAATAAAGAGACGGTCACGATTTCCTACTTTTTACCTGCACGGATAAAGCCCGCAAAGCCCTGTTGAATGAAGAAGTCATGCATCATTTGATGAATGTCCTCCCCATAGGACTTTGTCATTGCTTGCTCCGCTAATTTTTCTAATTCTTCTTGTTGGCTATGACGAATCAAATATTTCACCTTAGCCACATTGGAGGTGTTCATACTCAAACTGGTATACCCTAACCCAAGTAAGAGAAGAGCGCCAAATGGATCACCCGCTAGCTCACCACAAATACACACGGGCACCTGATATTTATCACACACCTCATGGATTTGCTTAAGCGCTAACAGTACCGCAGGATGCATAGATTCATAGACATCCGCTACGCGCGAATTGTTCCTATCTACCGCTAATAAATACTGAGTTAAATCGTTTGTCCCGACAGAAACAAAATCAACACGGTGAGCGATCGTTGGCAACAGATACACCATCGATGGTACTTCAATCATGACCCCAATTTGTGGGAATTGAATTCTATCATCAAGCAAAACGGCTTCGCTGTGAGCTTGATTAATCAAGCTAATGGCATCGTCTAGCTCTTTTACCCCTGACACCATTGGCAATAAGATACTTAAGTTTCCGCTTTCTGCACTCGCTCTTAACATTGCACGCAGCTGGATCAAGAAAATGTCTGGATGATCCAATGTAAAACGAATGCCACGCCAGCCTAGAAACGGATTATCTTCTTCGATGGGCAAATACGGCAAAGGTTTGTCACCACCAATATCCAAAGTACGCATCACTACTCGTTGATTCGGATAGCTGTTAAGTATTGCTTGGTATTGATGATACTGTTCATCTTCCGAAGGAAAGTGATGCTGAAGTAAAAATGCAATCTCAGTTCGGTACAACCCAACACCATCAACACCTGTGTTGATGGCAATATTACTGTCTGCACTGAGTCCCGCATTCAGCATAATTTCGATATGGTGATTATCTTGCGTAACCGCAGGGAGTGCGAGGTCCTTGTTTACCATGGCAAACAGTTCAGACTCTTCGCTTACTAAGCTGCGATACTCTCGCAACAACTGGCGGTTTGGCTCTAAGAAGATCTCACCCGTATAGCCGTCGACTATCCCGCGTTTGCCATTCACCACATCCGGATTAATGTTGGCGCCCATGACTGCAGGGACCCCAAGAGCTCGAGATAAAATGGCAGCGTGAGAGTTTGCGCCTCCCTCTAATGATACGACGGCTAACAAAAACTCTTTAGGTACAGAAGCGAGCAAGGTGGCAGTGAGTTCGTTCGCCACCAAAATAATGGGACGATCAATTGCAGAATTTTCTTGCTCACTGTTGTGCAGAAAATAGAGCAGCCTTTGCCCTAACTCTCGGATATCTTGCGCTCTTTCACGCATGTATACATCCGACATTCTTGCAAATCGATTCGAGTATGACTCTACAACTTGGCGTAACGCCCAGTCTGCCCTGTCTCCTTTTTCAATCTGCTTCTTCAAATCACCGCGAAGCATCGGATCATTCAGTAAGTGAGTAAACAGATCGAAGATCGCCAGCGCATCTTTGTTGATTTCACTGTCCAGTTTTTTCCGCATGCGGCGAAAGTCATTTAACGCTCGCTCTATGGCCACCAGTAGTGTCTCGTGCTCGCGTTCCTTATCTAACGTGGACGAAGGGAAAATATCCGATAAACTCGGCTGGGTATTGTCGAACCAAAACTCTCCAATCGCGACACCAGTAGACGCAGGCAAACCTTTTAATACCGTGGGTTTAGATGCTAACTGCCAATGCCCAAGATTCTGCGCATGTGCAATGAGCACCGCTAACTGAGCGGATAAGGTAACAAGAAACGATTCTTCCATTTCACTAAACAAGCGCGGCGTTTTTTGTTGGATCACCAACACACCTAAAACTTGTTTACGATGAATGATTGGAGTAGCTAAAAAAGAGTGGTAAATCTGTTCGCCGAGTTGAGGAAAGAATTTGAACTCGGGGTGTTTTGAGGCTTCGGCAAGGTTAAGGGGTTCAGCGCTTCGTTTTACCAACCCAACCAAGCCTTCATTGAAGTTGATATGAATACTATCACCTTCAAAAATAAGGCCTTGAGTTGCCATTAACTCAAGGCGCTGCATTTCTTCATTAGCAAGATAGATAGTACAGCACTCAGTACTAAGGGCAGCACAAGTCTCTTTCACCAATATATCGAGTGCCAGATGCACATCATCGACCCTGGAGACTTTCTCAACTATTTCCCTTAGCTGACTGAGCATGATTATCCTCTACGTTGCTTTTTTCTTTTCCCTTTCGCTTTTCTCTCTCGAAAAGGCATGGCTAAGGATGCAAATTCTTTCATCGCTCGTCGATAAACATCTCGCTTGAAAGAAACAACTTGCCTAACTGGATACCAGTAACTTACCCAGCGCCAACCATCAAATTCAGGGGATTTTCCGCGTTGCATATTAATGCGAGACTCATCGCATTCTAATCTCAGCAGAAACCATTTCTGTTTTTGGCCGATACAAACAGGCTTGGAGTCCCAACGCACCAATCGCTTTGGTAGCTTATATCTTAACCAATGACGACTTGTTGCAATGATCTTAACGTCTTTTTTCGTTAAACCGACTTCTTCGTATAACTCCCTGAACATGGCTTGTTCAGGGGTTTCACCTTCGTCAATCCCACCTTGTGGAAATTGCCATGAGTGTTGCCCGTATCGTTTAGCCCAGAAGACCTGACCATGGTTATTACATATCACAATACCAACATTAAGTCGGTAACCATCGCCATCTATCACTGGCTAACCTCTATGAATAAATTTTTTATTACCGTGATTTTTCCACATATCCCCATTACTAGCAAACTTACTGATGTGATATGAGCAAGATTTATTACCTTTTCAGCATTTTTGGATATCTTTTAATCAAACCATACCTTATCAACACAAGAGTGAGACATTGCCCACATTTATTCACCTTTTCTGTGAATAACTTTGTGAAGAATTCAATTCAAATGAGTAATTCAGTTCAATCCCATCAAATGAAAAACAAATGAATAAACAAAAAAATAAACATAAAGCATTGATAAAAAAGTATTTATTTTTAAAAACAACGATAATTCGATCTTCAATTTCTTGATGATCTTTTCACCAAACTCAGATCGGTCAAAGATCCACCAACAGGCTATTTATCCACACTTACCTGCTATTCGTTTAGATGATTACAACAAAATCAACCCCAAAAATGCATTTTAACCCCTGTTTATTCATACAGACCTCGTCAGGATCTTATCAATACCTCCTCCACCTGTGGATAAGTTATGAATTGATCGTTCTTACACCGCCTCGGTGAAATCTTAAACAGTAGATTTGGTCGGAGTTTGATAAACTATATTTTTTGTAATACCACCTTGTAACTATGAAACCAGAACCACAAACAGAAGCAGAGCTATTGGAACGAGCGCATGATATGGCAGGACTCAGTTTTGCTGAGTTGGCCGCCGAGGCGAATATGATTGTTCCTGAAAACTTAAAACGTGATAAAGGTTGGGTGGGTCAATTACTCGAATGGCACTTGGGCGCTCCAGCTGGCAGTAAACCTCAACAAGATTTCGCAAAACTAGGGATCGAGTTGAAAAGTATTCCGATCAGTTACTCTGGCAAACCTTTAGAAACAACCTTTGTTTCTGTGGCCCCCCTCACTGGTGTTCATGGTCTTACATGGGAAACAAGTCATGTTCGAAACAAGCTATCTCGTGTGCTTTGGGTACCCGTAGAAGGAGAACGAGAAATCCCACTCGCTGAAAGACGTGTGGGCAGTCCACTCATTTGGTCACCAGATGAAGAAGAAGAACGGATTTTGCGAAATGACTGGGAAGAGTTAATGGAGATGATCGTCTTGGGAAGATTTGATCAAATTTCCGCCAGACACGGAGAAGCGCTGCATCTTCGCCCTAAAGCCGCAAATGCAAAAGCGCTCACCGAAGCATATAACTCAAATGGTAAGCCGATGAAAACTCTGCCCCGAGGCTTTTACCTTAGAACACAGTTTACTGAACAGATCTTACTCAAGCACTACATTAACACTCAACCAGAATAAAACTATATCAGCTATTTAGTGCGTCACGAGCGATAACTCAATATCGCAGTACGAGGCTGCCTCTTCAGTGCCACATTCGTCATACGCATTACGCAGCCTTAAATACGCTTTATCGACCCCTAGCCTCAATAATTCTTCTTTTACTAAGTCTAGAGAGCCAAAATGTATCGGGTCTTCACCGTCTTTAATCGGCTCAAGTTGATGCTTGTACTCCACAGCTAAAAGATAGTCAGAGACATCAGAACACCCAATCACAAATACTTTGGGAGTTTTATAAGTATCTTTATGTGGACCATGTAGCCACATGTCCAATTGATGCTTCTGCATAACATACCTCCTTCACACGATTATTTAAGTGTAGTTAGGCTAACTGTAGCTTTCGAGTTTGCTCTCCCTTTATACGTAAATCATTTGCGATTGCGGCTAAAAATCCCCTATATTGGAGTCACTTATTTAGTCGGTAACTCTTCAAGGACGTGATATGCAATACACAAAACTACCGCACTCATCACTTGAGATCAGTAAAATCTGCCTCGGCACTATGACGTTTGGCGAGCAAAACACAGAAAAGGACGCCTTTGAACAGCTCGACTTTGCCCTCGATCATGGGGTGAACTTCATCGATACCGCAGAGATGTACCCTGTACCGCCAAACTCGGAAACACAAGGGCTCACCGAGCAATACATCGGTAATTGGTTAGCAAAAAGCGGCAAAAGAGAGAAAGTAGTACTGGCAACAAAAGTGGCAGGCCCTCGCAATGTTCCTCACATTAGAGACAACATGAGCCTTAATCGTCGCCACATCCATACAGCAATTGATGACAGCCTTAATCGTCTACAAACCGATTATGTCGATTTGTACCAACTACATTGGCCGCAGCGTCAAACCAACTGCTTTGGTCAACTCAACTACCCATACCCTGACAAACAAGAAGAAGTCACGTTAATTGAAACGTTGGAAGCGCTTACTGAATTAGTGAATGCAGGTAAAGTGCGCTATATCGGCGTATCCAACGAGACGCCGTGGGGTGTGATGTCGCTATTGCGTTTGGCAGAAAAACACGATTTGCCAAGAATTGTCTCCATTCAAAACCCATATAACTTATTGAACCGCAGCTTCGAAGTTGGCTTGTCTGAAATCAGCCATTACGAAGGCGTTCAGTTACTTGCCTACTCTCCTTTGGCATTTGGCTGCCTGAGTGGTAAATACCTAAACGGGGCAAAACCTGAAGGCGCTCGATGCACTAAGTGGGAGCGTTTTGCGCGCTACTTCACTCCGCAAGGTGTTAAAGCGACCGAAGCTTACGTCAATTTAGCTCAAGAGCATGGTCTAAACCCTGCACAAATGGCGCTCGCGTTTGTCAATCAGCGTCCATTTGTTGCTTCTAACATTATCGGAGCAACAAACCTAGACCAATTAAAAGCCAATATCGACAGTATTGATTTGCAACTTAGCGACGAACTACTTACTGAAATTCAAGCAATAGGTACAACTTACTCGAATCCTTGCCCTTAACAGTACCACCTTCAAACGAAAACAGCTGATCTTCAAGATCAGCTGTTTATCCAATGAAGTCATACTTCATATAAAAAGTTAAGCGTGTTGAATGACTCGTTAGCAACTCAGTCAGCCCAACACGCTAACGATTACGTCATTATTCGCGACGTTAAGACTCGACGAAGGTGACGAACTCGACGTTCAACTTTTACTGCATCCGGAACATTGGCACGTGTAGAACGACCATCGCGATCTAAACCAATATCTCTCAATAGATGAACATTCGTCCATGGAATATCATGAGCAGTTCGGCGTATGGTGCGCTGCCATTGCTTTTCTTCGCGTTTAAGGTCTGCTTTCAATAGCAAAGTGGCCAATTGTAGGTAAATAGAGTGACGCATAATATTTTCTCCGATTATCGATGTATTCGACTGGGAAAAATAGTGCGTAAAATGAACAGAAATATTCTGTTGATACTAAGCCGCTACTTTTCCGCAGCCTAGTAAACATAAATTAGGTTACGGATTAATTTTTATCTTGTGAGCCAGTGGTATTGGTATCATCCGATTTAAGGGTTATCGGAGCGATAGGCATACGATCAGCGCAAGCAGTGGTGTTAACAACGTAATGTTTCATCTTGCGCCTCCTAGCTAAAAATTAATCCGTTTATGAAAGGTATAACTCATTGAGTTACGGTTAAATTGTAAGCTTTGATGAATATATATCAAACATTTTTTGCCTTTTTGATTAAAAACAAATCAATACACCGCAATTTAGTTTCATATACTTTTATGTATAACATATTCACCTGAGGAATATATAAATTTGCGGATTTTATAAATCAAACCAAACAAAAATAAAAAGAGCGGCTCTGTGGCCACTCTCTTTTATTGTATTTATTCGCCTATTTAACACAGGGAAAGGCCAACTACATGGCTTGTTCGGAAATCAAGTTATGTTTATTAAGTAGTCGATACATGGTTGCACGCGAAACTCCGAGCTCTTTCGCCGCATTTGAAACTTGACCAGAATGAGATTCCAAAACAACCAGCAACGCATCACGTTCACTCTTCTCTCGGATTGATTTCAAGCTGCGCTTTGAGTCATTACGTTGAGGTAAATCTAAGTGATGATCTTCAATCATTACGCTGTCGGACATTAATACCGCTCGCTTCACTTGGTTCATCAGCTCACGCACATTTCCAGGCCAGAAATAACGTGTCAGTGCCTTGAAGGCATCCTCAGAAAAGCTTTTTGCTTGCGAGTTGTACTCTTTTGAGAACTCTTGTAAGTAGAAACGAGCCAGCAATGCGATGTCACTCGCACGTTCTTTCAAGCTAGGGACATTGATGCGCAGAACGTTGATGTAATGGTAAAGCTCTTCATTGAAGTCACCGTCAATCAAAGCTTTTTCAACATCCGACGAGTTAGCAGCAAGAATACGCACGTTAACCGCTTTTACGCCATCTTTGGTATAAATGGTGCCTTCTTGCAAGAATCTCAGCAGATTCATTTGCTGCTCTTTTGAAATGGTAAGAATGTCATTAAACAACACGGTGCCACCATCTGCTTGTTCAAGCAGGCATGCTTCCATATCTTCATCGGCGTTAATACCAAATACTTCAGCTTGGAAACGTTGTTCATTGAGTGCGCGACGGTTAATTGCCATAAACGGTTTATGAGAGCGTGAAGAGACTTTATGGATGGCCCTAGCAACCGCCTCTTTACCAGTCCCACTTTCCCCAGAAATCAGAATGCTGACGTCCGTTGGACCAATGCGCTTCACTTGATCGCGTAAACGTTTCATCGGGATAGATTCACCGATCAAACCCATATCTAAACTGCTACCAAAACTAGGCCAAACTTTTTTCTCCAATTTAAGCATGCCAAGCTGGTGACCTATTGTGCTTAATAACTGTGCATCTGGGATCGGCGCTGTGAAAAAATCGATACAAAAGTTAACAATGAACTGGCATATGGTGTCAGTGCCAAGCTGAGATTCACGAATAAACGCTAACCAACGTACGTGTTTGTGAGAGCTGACTAAGTTCGCCAAACCATTCAAGCTGAACTCGTCATGGCTGAGATCAACAATACCGATACATGGACCAATATCTTCTAACAGCGTATTAGCTTTGCGTAAGTCACCTACTTGATGACACTTCCAGCCCACTTGCTCCAGTACCGATAACCAAGGCTCATAAGTACCGCCAACTACCACAAGCGATCCCGGGATGGAATCCATCTTAAACTGCCCAGCCATTCTCTAACCCTTTTTCATTGTTAATAGAAATTTTGTGCCACAAACTTATCTTTGCGAGCGGGTAACATTATCGAGACTCCGCCCCCTCACGTCTGTCTCAGTATTAAGACTATGCAATAGATTGAGATTTGGCGAATGTTTATTTGCATATCCCATTAAAAGGCAAGTGCAACAACTTGAATTACCTTAACTAAAAGGCAAAAAAAACCACCCGAAGGTGGTTTTTTACTCATCCTATCGAATTACGCTTGCGGGCGCATTGCAGGGAATAGGATCACGTCACGGATAGTGTGCGTGTTAGTCAGTAGCATAACCAAACGGTCGATACCGATACCTTGGCCTGCTGTTGGCGGTAGGCCGTGCTCTAGAGCAGTGATGTAGTCTGCATCGTAGAACATTGCTTCGTCGTCACCAGACTCTTTCGCTTCAACCTGTGCTTTAAAGCGTGCATCTTGGTCTTCAGCATCGTTAAGCTCTGAGAAACCGTTCGCTACTTCACGGCCACCGATAAAGAACTCAAAGCGGTCTGTAAAGAACGGGTTGTCATCGCTACGACGAGCTAGTGGAGAGATATCTGCTGGGTAGCCAGTGATGAACGTAGGCTGCATTAGCTTAGGTTCTGCTGTTTCACCAAAGATCTCTTCAAGAAGCTGACCACATGTCCAGAAAGGTTCTACTTCAACGTGAACAGATTTCGCGATAGAAACCATTAGATCACGGTTTTGTAGGTCTTCTTCTGTTAGCGCTTGGATTTGCGCGTGGTCTGGGTTGTAGTGCTTGATTGCTTCGAACATGCTCATACGAGTGTAAGTACCACCAAACTCAACCGTTTCATCACCGTAAGGCATTGACGTTGAACCTAGAACTTCTTGCGCCACTGAGCTTAGTAGTTCTTCAGTTAGGTCCATCAGATCTTTGTAGTCTGCGTACGCCATGTAGAATTCCATCATTGTGAATTCTGGGTTGTGGCGTGGAGAAAGGCCTTCGTTACGGAAGTTACGGTTGATTTCGAATACGCGATCAAAACCACCAACAACTAGACGCTTCAGGTATAGCTCTGGCGCGATACGTAGGTACATTGGCATGTCTAGTGCGTTGTGGTGCGTGATGAATGGACGCGCACTCGCACCGCCAGGGATAACGTGCATCATTGGCGTTTCAACTTCCATGAACTGCTTAGAGATCATGAAGTTGCGGATTGCAGACATTACTTTAGAACGTACTACGAACGCTTGACGAGAGTCTTCGTTAACGATCAGATCAACGTAACGTTGGCGGTAACGCATCTCTTGGTCAGTTAGACCGTGGAACTTTTCTGGAAGTGGACGTAGTGCTTTGGTTAGCAACTCGTACTCTTCCATGTTCACGTATAGGTCACCTTTACCAGACTTATGAAGTGCACCTTTAACACCGATGATGTCACCGATATCTAGACCTTGGTATTTTTCTTTAAGTACTTTTTGAACCGCTTTGTCAGCGTAAGCTTGGATACGGCCAGAAGTTTCTTGAATTACCAAGAATGGACCACGTTTAGCCATGATACGGCCAGCGATTGCTACTACGTGGTTAAGCTCTTCTAGCTCTTCCTTCGTCTTTTCACCGAACTCTTTCTGAAGGTCGCCCGCTAGTGCGTCACGACGGAAGTCGTTTGGATGGCCGTTCGCTTTGCAGCTCTTTCGGATTGCATCCAGTTTAGCGCGGCGTTCAGCAATCAGCTTATTTTCTTCTAGTACAGTTTCGTTTTGAACAGCATCAGTCATTTTCGATGTATCCTGTTTTTGTCGGTGAAAAGCTTTATAGACCTGATTTCAGGCTAGCTTCAATAAATTTGTCCAGATCGCCATCAAGAACCGCTTGAGTATTACGGTTTTCAATGCCCGTACGGAGGTCCTTAATACG
Organism: Vibrio sp. 1978; assembly: GCF_033344345.1. NCBI lineage: Bacteria > Pseudomonadati > Pseudomonadota > Gammaproteobacteria > Vibrionales > Vibrionaceae > Vibrio > Vibrio sp. 1978. The sequence goes on along the minus strand of NZ_JAWPOP010000010.1, from coordinate 128,416 downwards.
TGAGTCATCCAATACGTAAGAACGGATCTGGCTACCCCAGCCAATGTCAGACTTAGCGTCTTCATTAGCTTGTTTTTCCGCATTTTGCTTTTGCAATTCAAGCTCAAACAGCTTCGCTCGAAGCTGTTTCATTGCCTGATCTTTGTTCTTATGTTGAGAACGGTCATTCTGACACTGAACCACTGTGTTCGTAGGTACGTGCGTAATACGTACCGCAGATTCTGTGGTGTTTACGTGCTGACCACCTGCGCCTGACGCACGGTAAACGTCAATACGTAGGTCGGAAGGATTAATGTCGATGTCGATGTTTTCATCAATCTCTGGATAGATGAACGCAGAAGCAAATGACGTATGGCGACGACCGCCTGAATCAAACGGAGATTTACGAACAAGACGATGAACGCCCGTTTCAGTACGTAACCAACCGTACGCATATTCACCAGAGATGCGAACTGTTGCCGACTTAAGACCCGCGACTTCACCTTCAGAGACTTCAATCACTTCAGCTTTGAAGCCCTTCGCTTCTGCCCAACGTAGGTACATACGCAGCAGCATGTTAGTCCAGTCTTGTGCTTCTGTACCACCAGAGCCAGCTTGCAAATCGATGTAACAATCAGAGCTATCGTGGTCGCCAGAAAACATACGACGGAATTCAAGCTTTTCTAGCTTCTCTTCCAACTCAGCAAGTTCTGGTTCAATTTCGTCAAATGTTTCTTGATCTTCTTCTTCTACAGCCAACTCAAGAAGACCTTCTACATCTTCCACACCTTGCTCTAGTTGATCAATGGTTTCAACAACCGCTTCTAGTGATGCACGCTCTTTACCCAGTGCTTGCGCACGCTCAGGTTCGTTCCATACATCTGGTTGTTCAAGTTCTGCGTTGACTTCTTCTAGACGCTCTTTCTTCGCGTCATAGTCAAAGATACCCCCTCAGGACATTTGTGCGCTGAGACACGTCCTGCAGACGGTTTTTAATTGGATTGATTTCAAACATGTTTACTCAACATTTTAGAATAGAATTTAACCGAGAAATTCTACTGAAAAATGTGACCGAGATACAGGAAAATTTCGGATGAGAAATCAGATTGCGGTGAGAGAGAGCACGGTCATAAAATTTCACGTCCACTTAGGGGCAACCGTACTCTATAAGAAAGGTTAATCTAGGTATTACTTAGCTTCGATATGGTCGATCATCAATTGCAATGATTGATTACCACGAAATTCATTCACATCCAGCTTATACGCGAGACGTACTGTTTTAACCGATGCATCTGGCCATCGACGTAGATCAACATTGAATGCAATACCGTCGATCATCACATTGGTAGGGTGACCTTTATAAAGCGGCTCTAACATCAATTTAAGATGCTTCTCACCCACCAGCTTTTGATGCAGTACTTTAAACTCACCATCAAAGATTGGCTCTGGGAAAGCTTGTCCAAAAGGACCACCCGATCGCAGCTGTTCAGCAACATGCATAGAGAACTCTTCCGGCTTAAGTTCACCATCGGACATGATCACGCCTTTTAGCGCCGCTTCATCGAGTTCCTTTTTTACCACTTCATCAAACAAACGACTGAAACGCTCAAAATCCTGCTCTTTAATCGTTAAGCCTGCTGCCATAGCGTGTCCACCAAACTTGATGATCAAACCCGGGTTTTGTGTGTCGATGAAATCCAACGCATCGCGCATGTGTAGCCCCGGAATAGAACGACACGAGCCTTTAATCATCCCTTCTCCGCCATCAGCAAATGCAATGACTGGACGGTGAAACTTCTCTTTAATGCGCGAAGCCAAAATACCAATCACACCTTGGTGCCAATCACGTTGGAATAAGGCTAAGCCATAAGGAAGCTCATTGCCTTCACCAAACTGAAGGCGCTCACAGAAAGCCATCGCTTCTTGCTTCATGCCTTCTTCAATCTCTTTACGAGTTTGGTTCAAGCCATCCAATTCACTTGCCATGCGACGAGCAGCGTGGATGTTGTTACACATCAATAGTTCAACACCGAAAGACATGTCATCAAGACGACCTGCAGCGTTAATACGTGGACCTAAAGCAAAGCCAAAATCGGACGCAACTAAACGACGCGCATCGCGCTTCGCGACCTCAATTAATGCCTGGATGCCGGGACGCGCTTTGCCCGCACGAATACGTTGCAAGCCTTGGTGTACAAGAATGCGGTTGTTTTCATCCAATGGAACGACGTCGGCGACGGTACCCAGTGCAACAAGGTCAATCAATTCCATCAACTTGGGCTCTTGCATCCCCTGTTCTGCAAACCAATTGTGTTTTCGCATATGAACGCATAGTGCCATCATGAGATAAAACGCGACCCCTACACCCGCAAGCGCTTTAGATGGAAAGCTACAGCTCTCAAGGTTTGGGTTCACCATTGCATCCACATCAGGCAACACTTGTCCTGGTAAGTGGTGATCGGTAACGAGCACGGTAATGCCATTTTCTTTTGCGTAACGCACACCTTCGATTGATGAGACGCCGTTATCCACCGTCATGATCATCTCAGCGCCAAGCTCTAAGGCTTGGTCAACGACTTCTGGGCTTAACCCATAACCGTCTTCAAAACGATTTGGCACTAGGTAATCCACATTGTGACTACCAAGCATGCGCAGCGCGAGTACTGATAATGCTGAGCTTGTCGCGCCATCAGCGTCAAAATCACCGACAACGATGATGCGTTTTTGTTCTTTTATCCCCTGAAACAAAAGATCGACAGCTTGCTCAATCCCCCCGAGTTTTTGATATGAATGCAACCCACGGGCCGACGTTTCTAATTGTGAAAGATCCGTTATCCCACGGTTGATGTAGATACGTTTAAGAATCGGAGGAATGGAATCAGGAAGAAGGGAAAGATCAGGTTCAGGACGTCGTTGAATTTCTATCATGCTTAAAAGAGCCGACAACTTTGCCGACTCTGCTCCTAATGGATTATAGTTGCTTTAAACGTTTCAATAGCTCTGCAGGTGGTAGGTAGCCACCAACCATTTCGCCATTCGGTAAGAAGATTGCTGGCGTACCAGAAATACCCAATTGGCGACCTAGATTGTAATGCGCCTGGATGGTTTCTTTACACTGTTTCAGGTCTTTCGCAGGGTTATCAAATGTACGATTCACTTTCGCGTTGTGCATTGCCGACGCCGGATCTTCAGCACACCAAATCGTTGCCATTTGTTCTGCCACAGGGCCAGTTGCACCTTGGCGAGGGTAAGCCATGTAACGCACTGTAATACCTAGATCATTATAGCCTTGCATTTGGCTATGCAGACGCACACAGTAACCACATGTGATATCGGTGAATACGGTCACAACGTACTTTTCATCGTCGGCTTTGTATTCGATCATGCTATCGGAGAACTGCGCAATTTTCTCGGCGTTAAGCGGCGCTTGACGCTCTGCTATGACATCTTTGTAACTGCCATCATCATTAATGGCATAAAGCGTACCGGCGATAAAATGGCTACCATCATTTGAAGCAAACAGGATCCCGCCATTGGTTTGAATTTCCAATAAGCCAGCGACGTCTGATGGTTGAATATCAACGATAGATAAACCAAGCTTTGAGAACTTAGTTTTTAATGCTGCTTCATCAAAGCCGCTTTGTGCAGCTGGCGCCACTTGTTGCGCAGGAGTCTCCGTTTGAGCCTGACTTTCTTCTGCACCACAAGCGGTAACAAAAAATGGTAAAGTCAGCAGAGTTAGTCGGCGTAATACGCTCATGAAATTCACCTTAATGTAAAATCGTTTTTCCAAGAGGACATGGATGAATCTAACCATTGTTATGCTCTTGGGTGGTGTTGACTGTGGATCTGCTTCAATCGTTCAGTCGCCACGTGAGTATAAATTTGCGTGGTCGATAAGTCACTATGTCCTAAAAGCATCTGTACGACCCTGAGATCTGCGCCATAGTTCAATAAATGCGTGGCAAAGGCATGACGCAGTACGTGCGGCGACAGCTGATCAGTATCAATCCCTGCTATTAAAGCATAGTATTTAATACGGTGCCAAAACGTCTGACGAGTCATCTGTCTTGCGCGTTTACTAGGAAAAACAATATCAGATGATGTATCACCAAGTAACGCAGGGCGCCCTTGTTGAATGAACGTCTCGATCCAATCGACCGCGTTTTCCCCCATAGGAACCAGGCGTTCTTTACCACCTTTACCAGTCACGCGCACCACCCCTTGGCGCAAGCTAACATTTTCCATGGTCAAACTGACGAGCTCTGTCACACGCAACCCTGTCGCGTAGAGTAGCTCTAGCATCGCTTTATCGCGCAATTCTATAGGGTCATTCGGGTCTGGCGCTTCGAGCAACGCGTCCACTTGCTCTTCACTAATATCTTTGGGTAAACGTTGTGGCAGTTTAGGGCTAACCAAGAGCGCACTCGGGTCATCAGCGCGCACCTTTTCACGATGCAGGTATTGAAATAAACGACGAATAGCCGACAACATACGCGCACGGGACGTCTGTTTGTAATCTAAGTCTACAAGGTGGCTTTGATATTCTTGCAAGCCAGACAAACTGATAAAATCAAGACGGTATCGATGTTTTTCCATCCACACGAGCAGCTTCATTAAATCGTTTCGGTAGGAAGCCAACGTGTTCTCTGATAGACCACGCTCCATCCACATCGCATCTAAGAATTGCTCAACAAGCGAAAAATCTTGTTGATTGACAGGCTGTTGTGCCGTCATGAATGCTTCCTTATCTGTTTATATTTACAGTATTTAGATTAAAGCACCTGCCAATCCAATACCATAAAAAATCATCCCACATAGGATATTCGCTGCAATCTTCCTCAATTTATGGTTAGAATCTTCCACAACAGCAACACAAATAACGACGAATATAATGAAAATCGGACTCTTTTACGGCTCAACGACCTGCTACACAGAAATGGCAGCAGAGAAAATTCGTACCCTTATTGGTGAAGACCTTGTCGACATTCACAATGTGAAAGAGACACCGTTATCACTAATGGCGGACTACGACTTATTACTCCTTGGCATCTCAACTTGGGATTTTGGTGAAATTCAAGAAGATTGGAACGCGATTTGGCAAGACATCGCTACCACGCCACTGAAAGGCAAAGTTGTAGCGCTGTTTGGCCTGGGTGACCAAGAAGGTTACGGAGAGTGGTATTTAGATGCGATGGGCTTACTTCACGATGAATTACAAGCCACAGGCGCAACCTTTATCGGTTACTGGCCAAATGAAGGCTACGAATTTGAAGCATCGAAAGCACTGATCGAAGATGGCAGCAAGTTTGTTGGACTTGCGTTAGATGAAGACTCACAGTACGAACTGAGTGATGAACGCATCGAAAAATGGTGTGAACAAGTTCTTGTGGAATTCCACGACACGCTTTAATAGCGCAAACACGTCATCATTAAAAAGTAAAAAGCCCGATGAAGTAATTCATCGGGCTTTTTATTATCTTGATAACGCGAAGTGATTACGCGGTTTCTTGTGCTAGTTCTGGGCGAGGTTTCGCGATGAAGAACATGCACACGATAGCCGCAAATGTTGGAAGCACCCAACCCATGCCGACTTCGAATAGTGGCAACATGTTAAACGCAGAAACATCAATACCCGATACTTTTGCCGCATCAACCAACGCAAACAACAGAGATACAAGCAGTACCGCGCGGTAAGCAAAACGTGGATTTGGCAGTTTGCTGCGCACAAATGTTAGTGCAACCAACGCAATCGCCACAGGGTACAGCGCAAACAATACTGGCACTGACAGAGAAATCAGCTGTGCAAGACCAACGTTTGCAACCAATGCACAAACAGAACCATTAATCAGTACCCATTGCTTGTATGACAGTGGTGTTTTCGAGCTGAAGAAATCTGAACACGCAGAGATCAAGCCAATCGCGGTTGTCAGACACGCTAGCAATACGATGACAGACAGAACGATTTGACCGTATGGACCAAACAACGCTTGAACGTATTGGCTAAGCACTAGGCCACCATTATCAGCACCAGCAGCAACCGTTGCACTCGTCGCACCTAAGTAAAATAGTGAGATGTAAACAAACGCAAGACCAGCAGCAGCAATACAACCTGCATAGATCAGATATTTAGTAGTTGCAGAGCGCTCAGTAATGCCTTTACCGCGCAGTGCATCAACCATCAGCATACCAAACATCAATGACGCGAACGTATCCATTGTGTTGTAGCCTTCTAAGAAGCCTTTGGTCAGAGGTTGCGTTAGGTATTCACCGTGCGCGCCAATCATATCGCCCTGAGGATCAAGGAAGACAGCGACAGCAAGAATGATCAAACCAACGAACAATGCTGGTGTCAGCACTTTACCGATAAGATCGATCAAACGGCCTTGGAACCATGAGAACATCATCGCCGCAATAAAGAAGATCACTGAAAATGCAGTGAGATGCGTTTGTGACGCTTCAAGGAAGAAAGGTTTCACCGCCATCTCGTAAGCCACTAGGCCAGTACGAGGCGCAGCAAACGCAGGACCGATGATGATGAAGATCAACGCAGCCATAATAACCGCTGCTTTTTTCGGAAGGTCTTGCGTTAAGTGATCCCAAGAACCACCAGCAACAGCAATAGCAACGATAGTAATAAGAGGTAGACCTACCGCTGTCAGCAAGAAACCAAACATAGCTGGCATTAAGTTTTCACCCGCTAACTGACCCGCTAGAGGTGGAAAGATAATATTGCCCGCACCTAAAAAGAACGCAAATAGCATAAAGCCTACTGCGATAATATCTGTTAGTTTTAACGTCTGCTTCACAGATAACCCTTGTCTTTTAATTAATGAATGTTGTGTATGCTTAGACCACTTTTTGTATACCTAAAGTCAATAAGTACACGTGGTTCAATCTATAAAATTTTCGCCGCATAATGACGAAAGACTCATCATTTGGCAACCTTTAAGAAAAAAACACCATATTAATTTAGTTTTCAAACTTAAAAGCAGTGGATATAACCAGATCCAAATAACAGACCAGTTCTTTATCTCGATCAATTAACAATACAATTTAATAACCAACAAAACAACAATCTATACAATTAATAAACAATAGAGTAATCCACTTAATTATTGAGCAAATATAAAACAATCATGAAGAACAAAAAACTGAAAACTAAAGGTTTCAATTTTAAGCAATTTTGTATTGAGGGCGGCGAGAGTGGTATGCCAGTCAGCACAGATGGGGTAATGCTTGGTGCTTGGATTCAAAGCCCTAACGACGCTAAAATTCTCGATATTGGCACTGGCACTGGCCTGCTTGCCCTGATGTGTGCTCAACGCTTTACGGAAGCTCAAATAACCGCGGTCGATATCGAATTAACAGCCGTTGCTGCCGCGCAAAAAAATATGGCCCAGTCTCCTTGGTCAGATCGTGTAAGTGTGCATCACACCGACATACTGCACTTTACGCCGACACATTCATTCCAACGCATCATTTGTAACCCGCCCTACTTCAACAGCGGCGAGCAATCGAAACACAGTCAACGTGCAACCGCGAGGCACACTGATACGCTAGGCCATAACGCATTGCTACAGCGTTGCTATCATTTGCTTGATGACGAAGGGAGAGCTAGTTTTGTGTTGCCAATCACCGAAGGCGAGCAGTTCATTGAGCTAGCATTAAACCAAGGTTGGTATCTATCGAGGATCTGTCGTGTGCAACCATCAGAAAAGAAACCAGTACACCGATTGTTATTTGAACTGTCAAAACGACCTTGCGATTTGCAGACGTCACATTTAATTATCCGTTCAAATGACGGCTATAGTGATGATTTCATCCAGTTAACCCGCGAGTTTTATCTTAAGATGTGAAATAACATGTGATCCTTATCACCAATCACTTTATAATGTGCGACCTTTTTGTATTCTATGCTGTTGTGGCGAACCATTAACCAAGCTTTGCTTGTGGAGAACTCATTGTGATCAGAACCTTTGCTGAACTTGATCTAGACCAAAACCTACTTGAAGCCATTGAAGAGATGGGTTACGAACGCCCAACAAAAATTCAGGCAGAAGCGATTCCACAAGCGTTGGACGGTCGTGACATTCTAGCGTCAGCGCCAACAGGAACTGGTAAAACGGCCGCCTTCGTCCTGCCAGCATTGCAATACTTGCAAGACTTCCCTCGTCGTAAGCCTGGGCCTGCGCGTATTTTGATCCTAACACCTACTCGCGAACTGGCGATGCAAATTGCCGATCAAGCACGTGCTTTGGCAAAAAATACCAAACTCAACATTTTCACCATCACTGGTGGTGTTCAGTACCAAGAGCACGCCGACATCCTTGCAACAACACAAGACATTGTGGTTGCGACACCTGGCCGTTTAAAAGAATACATTGATGCAGAACGTTTTGATTGTCGTGCAATCGAATGGTTAATCCTTGATGAAGCAGACCGTATGCTAGATATGGGTTTTGCTCCTACTGTCGATCGCCTATCTAACGAATGTCGCTGGCGTAAGCAAACCCTTCTGTTCTCAGCAACGTTAGAAGGGAAAGGCGTAGAAGGCTTTACCGCTGATCTGTTGAATGACCCAGCAGAGATTGATGCAAAATCACCGCTGCGTGAGCGTAAGAAAATTGCTCAGTGGTACCACCGAGCTGATGATGCTGAACACAAACTAGAATTACTAAAACACATTATTACTCAGCAAGCAGAGCGCACTATCGTCTTTTTAAAGACTCGTGAGCGTTTGGCTGAGCTACGAGCGCAGCTTGAAAGTGCACAGATTCCATGTTCTTGGATTCAAGGTGAAATGCCGCAAGATCGTCGTAACAATGCAATTTCTCGCTTCCGCGATGGAACTGTGAACGTTCTGCTCGCGACGGACGTTGCTGCGCGTGGTATCGATCTTCCGGATGTATCACACGTTATCAACTACGACATGCCGCGCACGGCTGATGTTTACCTTCATCGTATCGGCCGAACTGCTCGCGCAGGTAAGAAAGGTAACGCTATCTCAATCGTAGAAGCACACGACCAACCAATGATGGATCGCGTTGCACGTTACGTGAAAGAAGACATCAAAGAGCGTTTCGTGAAAGAGATGCGTCCTAAACACAAAAAGCCCGTGTTTAAGAAGAAAAAGAAAAAAGACGACAAGAAAAAAGTAGCGAAAAAGAAAACCGCTAAGAAGAAGTAATCTTGTTGGGGCCAAGTAGCTCAAGCTAGAAAATAACAAAGGGTTGGCAATGCCAACCCTTTTTTCGTTTGTGCTGAAAGAGATTAACGTCGATTACGTCTCAATCAGCTTTATTTTTGCTCTTCGCGTTTAAATACTAACTCTGTTGGCGTCGATTCATCTTCCACAAAGTAGTAACCCGCCGTATCAAACTTAGTCAGGTCTGCCACGCTCTCAACACGGTTTTCAATGATGTAACGCGCCATCATACCGCGCGCTTTCTTCGCGTAAAAACTGATGACCTTGTATTGACCATTCTTACAATCTTTGAATACTGGCGTGATCACTTGCGCATCTAAATTCTTTGGCTTAACCGCTTTAAAGTATTCATTTGATGCAAGGTTGATAAGGACATTATCACCTTGAGCAGAAATCGCTTCGTTAAGCTTGTCCGTAATAACATTGCCCCAAAACTGGTACAAGTTCGTACCTTTGTCGTTTGCAAGCTTGGTACCCATTTCAAGACGGTATGGCTGCATCAAATCAAGTGGTTTTAGTAAACCATAAAGACCCGATAGCATACGCAGATGATCTTGAGCATATTCGAAGTCCGCTTCAGATAAACTTTCGGCGTCTAGCCCTGTGTAAACGTCACCTTTAAATGCAAGAATAGCTTGTCGAGAGTTTTCCGTGGTAAACGTTTCACTCCACTCTTGGAATCGGCCCACATTTAAATCGGCAATCTTGTCGCTCACTTTCATTAAAGAGGCAACATCAGCAGGAGTCAGTTTGCGGCAAACATCGATAAGCTCTTTTGAGTATTCGACCAACTCAGGTTGAGTAAATTTTTCTGTCGCTAACGGAGACTCGTAATCAAGAGTCTTCGCTGGAGAAACTACGATAAGCATGACTTTCCCTTCTCTAATTTTGTTTTTAATAGGGTACAAAAAAAGCCATGCATTGTCTGCATGGCTTTTTACATCGTACTAATAGCTTTCAACTATGAGTGATAGCTCACTTAGTCTTTTTTATCGTTGTACCAAATGCCTTCTTCAAGCTGAGATTTCAGCTCTGGGAAATCATTCGCATCAAATGTTGGCACTTTGCCTTCACCAAGCTGGCGATTGTAATCTTTGGCCAGTTTAATCACGATGCCAGATAGCAAGATGATCGCCACCAAGTTGACTATCGCCATCAGACCCATAGAGACGTCAGCAAGCGACCATACGACTGGTAACGAAGCTAGTGCACCAAACATCACCATACCAAGAACAATAACGCGGAAAATGCTTAAGCCCGCTTTATGATTGTGCTCTAGGAAGATTAAGTTCGTTTCAGCATACGAGTAGTTTGCAATGATTGAAGTAAACGCAAAGAAGAAGATTGCCACAGCAACAAAGATGCCGCCCCAATCGCCAACTTGTGAGCTCAATGCACGCTGAGTTAGCTCGATACCCGTCACTTCTGTTGCTTGACCGACATACTCACCAGACATCAGGATGATAGCCACTGTTGCAGAACAGATAACGATCGTATCCATGAACACGCCTAGCATCTGTACGTAACCTTGAGACGCTGGGTGTGGTGGGTAAGGTGTTGCTGAAGCTGCCGCGTTAGGTGCAGAACCCATACCTGCTTCATTCGAGAATAGACCGCGCTTGATACCGTTAATCATTGCCTGTGCAATTGCGTAGCCAAGACCACCTGCTGCTGCTTCTTGCAGACCAAATGCACTCTTAAAGATAAGCATCAATACATCAGGTAATTTCTCTAGGTTAGAGAACATGATGAACAGCGCTAGGGCTAGATAAAGTAGTGCCATGATCGGAACGATCATCTCAGCAACTCTTGCGATACGCTTGATGCCACCGAAAATAACAATTGCAGACAGTAAAACAACGGCAATACCGACATACAGGTTATTCCAACCAAATGCGTTGCTCATTGCATTGGCAATTGAGTTAGCTTGTACGGCGTTGAATACCAAACCAAAAGCGATGATTAGGAAAACTGAGAACAACACGCCCATCCAACGCATGCCCAGGCCTTTTTCCATGTAGTAGGCAGGGCCACCACGGTAGTTGCCATCATCATCTTTGGTTTTGTATAGCTGCGCCAGTGTGCTCTCAGCAAACGATGTTGCCATACCAAGCATTGCAATCAGCCACATCCAGAAGATCGCACCAGGACCACCCGCAGTCAATGCAACTGCAACGCCCGCCATGTTACCTGTACCAACACGTGCAGCAAGACTAGTACAAAGCGCTTGGAAAGAGGAAATACCAGCTTTGTCTGCTTTACGGCTGTTCTTAAGAACAGAGAACATGTGGCCGAAATGGCGGAACTGAATGAACCCTAATCGAACGGTGAAGTAAATACCAACACCAACAAGAAGATAAACCAGAATCGAACCCCAGAGGAGATCGTTCATCAAATTGATTAAGTCTGTCATGTGTACCTCAAAGTGAGTTGCGCCAGTCTATGCGTCCTAGCCATCCACCAAATTGCCTGCTAAGTGTCAAAGTGTGCTTAGCTTTTTAAGTAATGTTTATGGGCAATCTAGAATCGTAAACGTCGCTTCATGCATCCATTTTACGTACCAGCGTATTTTTTGACGGGCGGATAATGCAACCTAGGAGCGCAAAAATCAATATGCAACAATAAGAATAACATTGTTATTTTTCACTATAAAGTCACCAAAAAATAACATAAATAGAAGACTTAACACTCAAACTACGCAACATTTCAATTACCAAACACCAACATAAATAATTATTCTTCATTAAATGGAATGGCAAACCGTATAAATAAGAACAAGCTAGTATTCACAAGGTGTTACATAAATTTACGCTAGTGACTTACCATCTAATTGAACACTATTTCATCAAACTGATTTTATGCAACTTTAACCTTTGCGCAGTGCACCCATTCATCAAATCGAATTAACATAGAAAATTTCTCTATTTAATCGTTTTCTTGAGATCGTTTGTGCATTTTTTATCCACATCGTTGCAATAAAAAGTGTGATTTTGAGAATATTTTTGCACGAAAATGTCATGCTACCGACACAAATGCGAAATATATCATGGTTATTCTCACGGCTATTGTGGTACTTAAAAAACTCCACAAGGACTGGTTACAACAGTTTAGCTTAAGAAAGGTAAAGGTGGCTTATGGAAGGCTTTCAACTAGATGACATTTTTAATCTGGATACTACCTCAACAACCAAATCTCGTGCCAAACCAGTAAAGCGAAAGTGGCGTGAAATAGAAGAGATGAACGACAGACGCAATTTGCTTAAAGAGCTGCGCGAACTTGATGTCTGTACCGATTATAACTTGGAAGACATTAAACTCTAATTCAAACAAAAGGCACCTTACAGGTGCCTTTTGTTTTTTGTTTACAGTGACCGTAAACACCGTGAGTTTATGTACCAAGGTTTAAGTATGAATACCATTATTACTCAATGAGAATCTTCCGTACTTTTTGCCGAGAAATATGCACACTAAATTTTCGGTTGATTCCCAATAAATAAGAAATGTATCTCACAAACCCGAGAGACGGCTTTCGCTCGCTCAGGTTTCATCACTCAGGCTTAAACATACTCAGTATCACTTTGACGAACACGTTCGGCCAACTGCTTATAACGATCAGCAACCGTGTCACCAAACACAGGATCATCCTCACTGACGCTCCATAAGCTCTCGACATGCTGCCAATCTTCTGTGGTAAATAACTCTTCAATGAGAGGCAAAATTTTTCGCTCTTCTAGCTCCAAGTGGTGCCTTTGCGATTCTATGAAATCTTCTAGGTGAGCGACGAACATGTCTTGTGGCACAACAGCATCCTGAAGGATCATCTCTATCACGGATGAAAACTCTCTGGTTTTACTCGCTAACTCTAGATGTTCTTTCTCTAAATTTTCCATGGTTTGTTGCTTACCATAGTGTTCAAGAAAGTGGTGATAGAGGATATCTTCTTTCGGGTGGTGTACTTTCTCCGAATGATTAGAGAGGTAATCAACAATCTCGCTTACTAACGCATAGTTGATTACACGTTCTTTTTTTATCTCATTAAGCTTATGGCGCAGTATCGCCAACAGACGAACCATATAACCATGTTCGCGTCGAATTCTTTCGATCATCATAGCGTCTCTCCTTAACACCTACTTTTAGTAAGTGTACATGAGAAATTTACTATCAGCCTCGAGCGTGCTCAAAAAAACAGCGATCATACCATCCATGATCGCTGTCTCTTCATTTATACCGTTAATGGCAAATGCCAGTTAATTGGTGCTTTTTCTTGTGATGTAAGCAACTGGTTTGCTTGAGAGAAATGCTTACAACCGAAAAAGCCTCGATGTGCAGAAAGTGGCGATGGGTGTGGGGCAGCTAACACATGGTGCTTATTGCGATCGATAAAACGACCTTTCTTCTGTGCATGTGAACCCCATAGCAAGAACACTACACCTTCTTGATGCTGATTAATGGCTTCAATCACTCGATCAGTAAACGTTTCCCAACCTGTCTTTGAATGTGAATGCGCTTTACCTTGCTCCACCGTTAATACCGTATTGAGTAACAATACGCCTTGTTCAGCCCAGCTTTGCAAAAAACCATGCTGAGGGATTTGGAAACCTTTAATATCTTGCGCCAGCTCTTTATACATATTAACCAGTGACGGTGGCGTTTTAATGCCAGGAAGTACAGAGAAACACAGGCCATGCGCCTGATTTGGGCCGTGGTATGGGTCTTGTCCTAGAATCACGACCTTAACGTCTTTGAACTCGGTAAAACGAAACGCGTTAAAGACATCTTTTGCGGAAGGAAAAATAGCTTTGCCTGCGGCGCGTTCGGCTTCAACAAAATTCAAGGTGTCTACAAAGTAGCTCTGCTTTTTCTCTTCGCCGATCACATCGTGCCAAGTGGGTGACTGATTCATGGAAAGTTCCTGTCCTAAATTTTGCTTCTATTCTAACGAGCGAAACTCAAACAAACAAAAACTTACCACGAACTTGAGACAAGTAATAAAAGACTAATGCTTCTGTGGCGTTCGAAAATGCCCCTGTCCGGTAATGTGACGATTAGGCATCGGTAAGCGAAGCACACGACGAGTGTAAGTATAAGGAGTAAAAGAGAATGGTCGAGACATGTTGGCATCCTTCTTTGCTAATTCAGAGATTGATGTTCAATGACTAAGAAAGAAAGGTGCCAACTTTGTGGTTACGCCATTAACTGTCAATGGCCGCTAAATGGAATTGACGCAACGTGTTGATCTCTTGCTGCCAAATATCTGGATCAATTGTTTCCAAAATCAGAGGGATACCATCAAAACGAGGGTCTTTCGCGATGTACTCAAAGCAATCCCACCCGATCTCTCCTTTACCTAGAGAATGGTGGCGATCTACTTTGCTGGCAAACTCTACTTTTGAATCATTTAGATGCATTGCTCTTAAATAGTGCATACCTACGATACGGTCGAACTCTGCAAAGGTGCGCTCGCAATCTTCTTTTGTACGTAAGTCATAACCAGCCGTAAAGGTATGGCAGGTATCAATACAAACGCCGACACGATCTTTATCTTCCACTTGCTCGATGATTTCAGCTAGGTGCTCAAACTTCCAGCCTAAGTTAGTGCCTTGACCTGCCGTATTCTCGATAACAGCGATCACATTCGGCACCGCTTTATGCGCAAGATTGATCGACTCGGCGATCGTCGCGAGACACTCCTGTTCAGAGACTTTCTTTAGGTGACTGCCCGGATGGAAGTTAAGCAAAGTCAGCCCCAACTGATTACAACGCTCCATTTCATCAATAAATGCCGCGCGGGATTTATTCAGCTTTTCTTCTTCCGGCGCACCCAAGTTAATCAGATAAGAATCATGGGGAAGAATATGCTCTGCTCCGAAACCCAGCATTTTACAGTTCGCTTTAAACGCACTGATGGTTTTTGCTTCTAAAGGCTTCGCCACCCACTGGCGTTGGTTTTTTGTAAATAGTGCGAAGGCATTCGCGCCAATTTCACGAGCTCTCAACGGAGCTTGATCGACCCCACCAGCAGCAGAGACATGTGCACCAATGAGTTTATTCCCAAGCTTGTTTTTCATGTTTGTCATTTAATCACTTTAGACTTTCAGTATTGCTACCTAAATACAGATAGTTGCGTTAACCAGTTTAAACTTTAATCTCAATTTGTAGTAAATTTACAACAAAACCAGTTATTAAATATTTTTTATATTCTCAAATAAATTGTAATTAGTTTGTTTTCAAAGGTTTTATTGATTTAACTCAATAAAATCACCTTAATAAAAATAATGTTTTTGGTTGTTTTTTGACTTAAATCAATATTAAAATAGTGGATATTAGCTATATAATACTCAGCTCAACGAAAATTCGAAAATTAACACCAATAATCACCACGTAAGTGGTCTAGGAGATAGTGATGATCCAAGGTATCCAAATTACAAAAGCGGCAAACGACGACCTACTAAACTCTATCTGGCTATTAGATAGCGAAAAAAATGAAGCTCGCTGTGTTGCTGCAACTGCTGGCTACGAAGCAGACCAAGTTATCGCAATCAGCGACCTAGGTGAATACGAAAGCCGTGAAGTTGCAATCGAAACTGCTCCTCGTATCGAAGGCGGCCAACACCTAAACGTGAACGTGCTTAAACGCGAAACACTAGAAGATGCAGTTGCACACCCAGAGAAATACCCACAACTAACTATTCGTGTTTCTGGTTACGCAGTACGTTTTAACTCGCTAACTCCAGAGCAACAACGTGATGTAATCGCTCGTACTTTTACTGAGACTCTATAATCTCTCAGTAAACTAGCTCGCTAGAATTTAAAAAGCTTGGTCTGCAATGACCAAGCTTTTTTTGTTTCAGAATCCTTCTAAACCCTTTCTATAATGGAAAGCAACTCGCCTCTAAGGTGCATTTCTTTGCGAAGGATCTTTCTGAAACGCTTGCGCTAAAGAGGTTGGATCACGCCTATCTCTTTGCAGTGACGCCCCTTCAGCCCACCAAATCAATTGATGCATAGTGCGATTCATATAGTTATCCCACTGCGTCTGCTCCGACTCATCCTCAGCAACGCCCTGTTCATCAAACACTTCTTGCGCTTTCGGAATGTGGATCATCGCAGAGACAGGTAGACATCCAAGTTCAGATAAGAAGGTACGCATAGAAACGGCAGCTCTAACACCACCCCATTGTCCGGCAGAATAGGTCACGATAGCACTCGGCTTGTAAGAAAACAGCGAACTGCCGAAATGGTTAAGCGTGTTCGCCAGAGCAGGACTCATCGAATGGTTATATTCCGGGCTAACCATCACATACCCATCCGCATGTTTGATTTTGTCTGCCAGCTCACTTAGGTTCTGCGGAACTTTAGAGCGGTGATAAGCAAACTCGGGCTTAAACACATCACCAAAGTCGTAATTCAAAGGGTCGATGATTTCGACCGTATGTTGCGAATGTTGACTCGCGATGAGTTTTTCACACGCTTTACTGACTCGCATTCCTAAACGGGCTGGTCGTGGTGGCGTGCTGTCTCTCACTGAGCCAAGAAAAATCAAAAAATGCATGCTTCTCTTTCCATCTCATTTAGTTAAGTTCGTTTCTCAATCATAAAGAGAGTCAAAACTTACCGACAATAAAAAAGGTGAATGATTACTCATTCACCTCTCGTTATTTCTGTTTTTGATACTTACTATACTTTGAAGCTTACTGCACGCGGCGCAGTACTTGTTTCAATGCGTCAAAGTCTGCGTCGAGCTCTTCCGATAGCAGCTCCATCGCAGCGTGCTTCGCTAGTGGCGCAGGAAGCTCGATATCGGATTCTAGAATATCATCCACGACTTCTTTGAACTTCGCAGGGTGAGCAGTACATAGGAACAGACCGGTTTCACCGTCTTGCAATTGTTCTTCAAGCACTCGGTAAGCAATCGCACCATGCGGTTCGCATAGGTAGCCTAGAGCATGTAAATCTTTCACTGACTGTGCGCTTTGCTCATCAGATACTGCGCCTTTACCTAACGTCTCCAAGCCCCACTCTTTCACGCGGCACAGCTCTTCAATACGAGGCCAGTTGTTTGGTTGGCTCACGTCCATCGCGTTCGATGTTGTTGCGACTGTTGGTTTTGGCTCCCACTTACCTGTTTCTAGGTAGCGAGGAACAGTGTCATTGGCATTAGTTGCCGCGATAAAGCGTTTGATAGGCAAGCCCAGCGCTTTTGCCAGTAGACCAGCAGTTAGGTTACCAAAGTTACCACTTGGTACTGATACCACTAGGTTTTCACGCTCTTGCTTGCTCATTTGCGCAGCTGCTTCAAAGTAGTAACAGATTTGCGCCATCAAACGGCTGATGTTGATTGAGTTTGCAGAGTTCAGACCGATCTCTTCACGCAGTGCTGAATCATCAAAAGCTTGCTTAACCAGTGCCTGACACGCATCGAAGTCGCCATCGATCGCGACAGTGTGAATGTTTTTACCAAGCGTACAGAATAACTTCTCTTGCAGTGGGCTGATTTTTCCTTTCGGGTAAAGAATCACAACATTGATGTCTTCCATACCGTAGAAAGCATGCGCAACGGCTGCGCCAGTATCGCCAGACGTTGCCGTCAGAATGGTGATCTTGCCGCCGTCCGAAACCGCAGCAAGAGATTGCGCCATAAAGCGACCACCAAAGTCTTTAAACGCAAGCGTTGGACCATGGAACAGTTCCAGTGCATAAACACCGTCTTTTACTTGGTTGATAGGCGCAGGGAATTGAAACGCAGCATCAACAAGGGCATTCACTTGCTCCTCTGTAAGTTCATCTCCAATTAACGCCGATAGAATCTTAGTGCTACGAGAGACAAAGTCTTCTGCAAGCAGCGCATCGATATCTTCAAATTTTGGTAATTCCGATGGAAAAAATAGACCTTGGTTACGGCCTAACCCTTGGCGAACGGCTTGGCCAAAGGAAACTTGTTCATCATTTTCTTTTATATTGTAAAGCTTCATAGCTCACTTCCTGTTACTTTCGAACCCTGCTTATCTAGACGACAAACGTGGACGAATCCTTCTTCGTTTTGTACGTAGTTTTGTTCTAACCAGCGAGCAACTCGCTCAGCGACATCTTTCTCTTTGCAAATACTGAACAGTGTCGGACCACTGCCAGAAATACCGGTTGCCAATGCACCCGCAGACGCTGCGTATTGACGTGCATTCGCAAAACCTGGAAGCAGTTTCTCACGATACGGTTCTGCGATCACGTCTTTGATCATTTTTGCAGCAAGTTCTGGCTGACCAGAATGACACGCATGAATAAAGCCCGCAAGGTGGCGACCATGAGCAATGATATCTTGTCGGCGGTATTGAGATGGTAGGATCTCACGCGCTTCCGCCGTTGATACCTTGATACCCGGATACGCCATCACCCAGTACCAATCATCAAAGCAAGGTACTTCTTGACTGATGATACCCAACTCTTCAAGCATCAGTTGCACACCACCAAGGTAACATGGCGCAACGTTGTCGTAGTGAATACCACCAGAGATCTTGCCTTCCATCTCTCCCATCAGCGCTAGTAATTCTGTCTCGTTAAGTGGCTGTCCATGGAATCGGTTCAATGCATCTAATGCAGCAACGATAGAACATGCACTTGAGCCTAAACCAGAGCCAATTGGCATGTTCTTTTCTAGCGTCATCTCAAGTGGTTTTAGCTCAACGCTTTTTTTGTCTAACTCACGAGCAAACACAAGCCAACAGTCGTAGACGATGTTCTCTTTTGGTTCAGTTGGCAATTTCTCAACAAAATCACCCGCCGTTTTAAGGCTGAACGGGTCAGCCCCAGATTTCACCAATACACGGTCACCCAATAGTGTGCCATCCACTGGAGACACGGCAGCCCCCAGCACATCAAAGCCAACGCTTACATTACCAATTGATGCTGGGGCATAAACCACTACATCCATATCACTTGAACTCATTATTGTTATACCCCTAGTTTCCAACCTAAAGTACGCATCACGTCAGAAAATACACCCGCAGCCGTTACTTCGGTGCCTGCACCATAGCCACGTAACACTAGTGGGATTGGCTGATAGTAACGGCTGTAAAATGCCAGTGCGTTTTCACCGTCCTTGATTTTATACATTGGATCGTTTTCATCCACCGCAGCGATGCTTACTGTGCACTTGCCCTCATTAATCTCACCAACGTAGCGCAGTACTTTGCCTTCTTCCGCTGCCTTTGCAGATAATTCTTTAAAGTAGGCGTCTGCTTCAGGTAAACGCGCCATAAATTCATCAACGCTACCAGAATCATCAAAACCTGGTGGCAGTGCTTGATCAACCACAACGTCTTCTAGTTCTAGAGACATGCCTGCTTCACGAGCTAGGATCAGAAGCTTACGCGCGACATCCATACCAGAAAGGTCATCACGAGGATCCGGTTCAGTAAAACCATTTTCTTTTGCGATATTAGTTGCTTCACTTAGGCTCATACCTTCATCTAACTTACCGAAGATGTATGACAGAGAGCCAGAAAGAATACCGCTGAAGCGCTCTAGCTCATCACCCGCTGAGATTAGGTTTTGCAGGTTTTCGATTACCGGTAGACCCGCCCCCACAGTTGTTTCGTACATCAGCTTGCGACGAGAGCTGCGCGCAACATCGCGAAGCTGATGGTAGTAAGCCATGCTTGCTGTATTTGCTTTTTTATTTGGTGTAACGACATGGAAACCAGCAGCTAGGAAATCAGCGTATTGATTCGCAATATCTTCACTTGATGTACAGTCAACCAATACTGGGTTGATGATGTGGTTACGTTGAACCAAAGAAATCAAACGCGCTAGGCTGAACTCTTCTGTCGCTGCCGACATACGATCACGCCAATGATCGAGTGGCAGACCTTCACTATCAAGCAGAAGACCTTTGCTGTTTGCCAAGCCACACACGCGAATAACGATGCCTTTTTCCGCAAGCTTCGCCTGTTGACGCTCGATCTGATCCACCAGCTCACCACCAACGCCACCAATACCAACCACGAATACGTCTAAGAAGTGCTTAGAGTTGAATAGGTTTTCGTGACACGCTTTGATCGCTTCAGAGATTTTATCTTCAGGAATCACGGCTGAGATAGCACGCTCAGATGAGCCCTGTGCGATGGCTACAATGTTTACGTTCACTTCAGCAAGAGATGAGAAGAAGCGAGATGCAACACCGCGCGATGTACGCATGCCGTCACCAACCAACGTTATGATTGAAACATTATCAATAAACTCGACCGGCTCTAATAAGCTATCTTTCAGTTCCAACTCAAACGCATCGGCCAGTACTTGTTGCGCTTTTGCTTTATCTTCTGCCTCAATACAGAAGCTAATGCTGTACTCAGAAGAAGACTGAGTAATAAGAACAATAGACACACCAGCGGAAGACATTGCGCCAAATACGCGGCTTGCCATGCCAACCATACCCTTCATACCTGGGCCGGAGACGTTAACCATAGTTAGGTCGTTTAGCGTCGTGATACCTTTGATCGCCAGATTGTCTTCACCAGTGTCTTGCCCAATCAAAGTTCCTGCACCTTGTGGGTTAAAGCTGTTTTTGATCAGACATGGGATGTGGAACTGTGCGATTGGGGCGATGGTTTTCGGGTGCAGAACGGAAGCACCGAAGTAAGAAAGCTCCATCGCTTCTTGATAGCTAAGAGATTTAAGTAGGCGAGCATCTTCGACTAAGCGAGGGTCACAGTTGTACACACCATCTACGTCTGTCCAGATCTCACAGCAATCTGCGCGCAGACACGCCGCAAGAACCGCCGCCGAATAATCAGAGCCATTGCGACCAAGTGTTACCAATTCACCTTTCTCGTTACCTGCGGTAAAGCCAGGCATGATATTCACATGGCCCAGAGGAAGAGGGTTTTGGCGGAAGTTTTGCGTTGAAACATCTACATCGACCATGGCTTCAAGGTGATCACCTTTTGCGTATAGGTATTCAACTGGGTCGATAAGATGTGCAGGCTGGCCTTTGGCTTCTAACACCGCTTTCATCAATTGAATCGAAACGCGTTCGCCTTTGCTAATAATACGTGCATTAACATTGTTTGGGCACATGCCAAGAAGATTGATGCCATGAACGAATTGGCGTAATTGAGAGAGAGAAGTTTTCACTTGGTTATCGAAAGCTGAACCATCGATATTGGGTAGTACTGCTTGGACTTGAGTGAAGAGCGTTTTAAACGACTCCTCCAACTCTTTGATTTGTAGTTCTGCTTCACCATTGCGCAATGCGCCTTCAATGACCGCAACCAATTTGTTTGTTGTTTTACCAGGAGCGGAAAGAACAACCGCCACTTCTTCTTGTTGAGCGTTATTGGCAATAATGTCTGCCGCTCTCAAAAAGCGATCTGCATCAGCTAGTGATGATCCGCCAAACTTCAATACTCGCATCCCTTCCTCCGGTATATCTTCTTAAATTTGTCTAAATTCTGGATAAAAAAGCATAAAAAAAGGCCTGTATCTTGTTGGATACAGGCCTTTTTTGTG
This sequence comes from Vibrio sp. 1978, assembly GCF_033344345.1. NCBI lineage: Bacteria > Pseudomonadati > Pseudomonadota > Gammaproteobacteria > Vibrionales > Vibrionaceae > Vibrio > Vibrio sp. 1978. Next base: position 106,729 of record NZ_JAWPOP010000010.1, on the reverse strand, counting down.
AATTTCTTTCGCTCAGCAGCCTGCCCCAACATGTGTCGTGTCGGTAATAATAATGGTCGTGGTCATTACTACTAGGCTGTTAGATGGCATAAATAAATATTCAACGTTAATTGTGTTTGCTTAACTCTACGTTTACCGAGTTTCTGATACATAGTCAACAAAAAATTGTTTGTTTTTCCATCTTTCAGAGAATTCTGCTAAGCAATGTCATTGATATTTATAGTTAATTACACATTATTGATCATTTAAAAATCTACAGTTAGTTTTTGTAAAGGACTTAACCATCATCACCAGTTCGGTTTTTTATCTAATAACTAGTCTGATCTTTGCCATAAAACGTACGATCAAATAATTCGAGAGGGTTGTGACACATAACAACAACTTAACTGTGACTTATGTTCATAGGATCGAATTATTTAGAAAATAGGTGAGCTAGCTTTCATATTCTATGCTTTAATAGTGAGAAGCTTTGGGCGCATACTAATAAAAAAGTTGACACAAGGAGTGGTGAACATGAAAAGAGGGCTTTTTCTGTTGCTGTTTTTTGTGCCTGGTGTTTGTCTAGCAAACGAGCTTCCGCCGCTTCCAGGTAAAACATCCCCTTCTCCTCATAAACTATTCATTTCCAGCGACAGTTATCAGTCTGACAGTTTTGATGTTTGGAATATCGATACGGGTTACGCTTACGAACTTTTTGATTCGGTAGACGTTTATGTCGGTGCGCGAGTCAATAACTCTCCTACCAAAAATCAAAGTGGTTTTTTGAGTGGGATCAGCTATCACTTTAATGATCGTGTCACGCTGAAAAGTACAGTTCGCTCTTACAAGAACGAAACAGCGGAAGGTATTCGCCAAGACGACAGTAGCCTCGCGGCTGAAGTATCAAGTCGCGTAAAAATTACCGATAAACTGGATCTTCACGCGACTCTTGATTACCAAGATTGGCAACAAGGCTTTGAGGTTGGTTTAGGCTTTCGTTTTTAGAAGTCCAGCTTTTGCTTAGAAATCAACACACCGTTCCAGTCCGCGTAAACGTAGTGCTTAGGTTGAACGATTTGGTTTTGCATCGTTAAGGTTACGTTTACCTCTCCTATCCCGCGTTTCTCTGTTTTAAACGGGTTGGTGCCAAGAGCTTGAACGCCAATGTCCATTTGAGATATTTGTGCTACGTCGCGTATTGCACCATAGACAATGATACCTTCCCACCCATTTTCTATTCCGAGTATCGCTAATTGATCGCCGAGTAATGCTCTCTGACACGATCCATGTCCGTCAACAATCAATACTTTACCCGTTCCATCTTCGCCCAGTACTTCACGCACTTTCGAGTTATCGTGATAGCAGCGCACCGTAACGATTTCACCGTAAAAAGCGCTACGTTGACCAAAGTTCTGCAATGGTAAAGTAAGCAAGCTCACTTGGTCTTCAAATTGGTCACAAATATCGGGTGTAATGTCTCTCATATTTCCTCCGTGAATTTTCTCACCCAAGCGGTGCTTCAGTGAGCAGTATCCTTTTCTATACCTTCTATACGAGCCGAGGTTTAATGGAGCCTAACGTATGAAAAACTTTCGGCTGCGAGCACGCAATAAGATAAAGTTGGTCATTAATGACGTAATAAATCGCGTTTTGTTGAAAGTCACTCGCCAATTCAACGGCTACCTCTGGCGACAACTCGACGGCAAAGCTTTCCTCATACCATGTAAAAGCGCTATCACCTACCGTGACAGGCGCGTAATTAACGTGCTGTAGCTGTTTTTCTAACGCGTGATTGTTTATGCTGTTCTCTTCTTTGGACCTCAAGTTACTGTATGGGTTCCAAGCGGTTATCACAGCATAGTTTGAAACACGCCACTCGGCTTCGAATCTGAAAAAAGATTCTGAATAAGCATTCCATAACGATGCGTCTATGTTCTTATTACTTTTTTCTATCATAAGTCTTAAACGATTAATAACAGTTACATTTCATCAATTGATATAAATCAACAAACTGAATGGAATTAACATTTGAGCATTGTTAGCATGCTGTTAACAATATAAAATCCGCTCAATATCTTAGGGTGTTTACGTTTCAGGCCCCACTGAAAGCAGGAAATGAAAGGTAAACAAGCCCTTTAGAATAAACGTCGCCATTGGATACTGGTGAGTTGGCAAAACTCCATGGAGGGCGGATAACTGAAAGAAGTGTTTTTTTGATCAACTTGATTTATTATCAAAATCACATTACCTGTATGTTATATTTTTGCCTAGAATTTATTCTATTAGCACAATTTTGTCACAAATTTAGGTACCGCCAATGCAAACCCCGCAGATTCTTATCGTTGAAGATGAGCAAGTAACTCGTAACACTCTTAAGAGTATTTTTGAAGCAGAGGGATACGCTGTTTTTGAAGCCAGTGACGGTGAAGAGATGCACCAAGTGTTGTCTGATAACTCAGTCAACTTGGTTATTATGGACATTAATCTTCCAGGCAAGAATGGCCTTCTACTAGCGCGTGAATTACGCGAGCAAGCGAACATTGCTTTAATGTTCCTGACAGGCCGTGACAATGAAGTAGACAAGATCCTAGGTCTTGAGATTGGTGCAGATGACTACATCACTAAACCATTCAACCCACGTGAACTAACTATTCGTGCACGTAACCTACTTAGTCGCTCAATGAGCTCTAACGCGGTGCAAGAAGAGAAGCGCTCGGTAGAAAAGTATGAATTCAACGGTTGGGTACTAGACATCAACAGCCGCTCTCTAGTAAGCCCTGCTGGTGATAGCTACAAGCTACCTCGCTCTGAGTTCCGCGCATTACTGCACTTCTGTGAGAACCCGGGTAAGATTCAAACTCGTGCAGATCTTCTTAAGAAGATGACTGGTCGTGAACTTAAGCCACACGACCGTACTGTAGACGTAACGATTCGTCGTATCCGTAAGCACTTTGAGTCTGTTTCAGGTACGCCAGAAATCATCGCCACTATCCACGGCGAAGGTTACCGCTTCTGTGGCGATCTAGAAGACTAGATTTAACCGCTAATATGCAAAGGGCTTGCTCATTGAGCAAGCCCTTTTTGTTTTAGGTCTAACGACTAATGCAACATCATTGCGGTTAATAAACCTTGTTAATCTTCACGTACTTTTCGACTAACCAACGCTGTTTACCCGCATCGTCTAGAAGCACTGCGATATCAACCGATTTTTCTGTGTTCACATCAATGTGAGACGAGAACGCCACCTCCCATCGGCTTTCACTGTGCGTTCGAGTATCTAAAGACGCACTGTCCACCAACCACTCTTTTTGCCCCTGTTTAATAATAAGAGCTTCTGCCGTTAGATTTGCAGGAAGTAACTGATCTCCTTCGAGGTAAAGTGCACCTTGAATACTTTGCTCTTCCACGTCCCCAATATTCGGCATGAGGTTCACCCATAAATTACTTTTGAGCTCAACATTAACCTCATTAATCGTAATCTGACTGTTTTGTTGCCAATTCACATTTGGAACGGAACTACAGCCTGCCATCAATGCCATGACTAATGCCAATGGTGCGATTCTTTTCATGTTATTTCCTTTGTTCCAACCAACTTTTGAGGACTTGAATATCGTTTTGGTATTCATTTTTGATCTCTTCAACCCAGTCTGAAATGTTTTCCCACCATGCTGGCATATCGGGCGATTGCGCTTTTTGCGCCACACTTTGGATACGTTTCAGGCCAATTGAACCTGCAGCACCTTTGATTTTATGCGCTTCAGAAACAATCCCATCTTGATCTTTCGCTGTCATGTTCGAATCTAAGACATCGATATAGTCTGGCATCATATCTTCAAACATTTTTATGCTGTCGTAGACAGGTTTTGCACCAACAATGTCGACGTAAGACTCTAACATATCCATATCGAGCAAATGTGTCTCAATCACAGGAGAAGGCACTGGCTCTTCCACTGTTTCGGGACCGCTCACCACTTCCTTAGGTTGTTCTAACTGGTGAGCGAAGAATTTATCAATCACTGACTGAATAGCATTCACTGCCAGCGGCTTACTGATCGCATCATCCATGCCGTTATCTAAGTATTCACGACGATCTTTCATTACATTAGCAGTTAAGGCGACCAATGGAGGAAGATTGTTATAATGCTTGCGGTAATAATTGGCGACATCAAAGCCCGTCATATCAGGCAGTTGGATATCCAACAACGCTAAGTCGTATTTTTCTGGCACAAAGTTCACTAACGCTTCTTGGCCCGTCATTGCCACGGTGACAGAGTGCCCTAGGCTCTCTAGTAACGATTTAGCCACAGTTACGTTAAGCTCGATGTCTTCGACCATAAATATGTTGAGGCGCACATTGTCGCGTTTCGCATCAATGACTGGCTCAGCTAGTTCAACAATCGGAACGTGGATCGATACAGTAAAAGTGCTACCAAAGCCTTCCTCACTGGTAACCGTAATGTCACCATCCATCATATTGATCAGTTGCTTAGATACCGCCAAACCAATACCTGTACCGACCGCATGCAGGTTGTCCTTGCCTGATTTCACTTGGTAGTACATCGCAAAGATCTTATCTAGCTCTTCGTCTGGGATACCAATACCTGTGTCTTCCACTTCCATAATAATGGTCGCAAAATCGTCTTCGACATCCGCGCTCACTGTCATCACAACGCCACCTTCCTTGGTGAACTTCATTGCGTTGCTGACCAAGTTCCAAATCACCTGACGTAGACGGGTTGCATCCACTTCAATTGCTTTTGGCAAGTCGCTTAAACGTTCTAAGTCAAAGCGTAACCCTTTTTGTTCCGCCATCAGAGCTGAGATACTCTCAATCTCTGCGACGAAGTCTTCGAAGTTAAGTGGCGCAGGTAATAGTTCTAACTTACGGCGATCAAATTTATCCATATCGATAATATCGTTGAAGATGTTACCTAGCGTAATCGCACTCACATTGATGGTCTGCATGTGTTTACGCTGCTCTTCTGTCAACGGACTATCTAGAAGCATACGACTTAAGCCTACAATGCCATTCAGCGGCGTTCGCAGCTCATGACTGATGGTTGAGATGAAGGTAGTTTTGTCGCGGCTTGCTTTCTCTAACGACTCTTCATGGCGCTTACGTTCAGTGATATCACGACCGAACCCAACGAGACCAAGGTGGCGGCCATCTTTGCTGTAAAATGGCACTTTACGCAGCTCAAAGTAATGCTTGCGACCATCTGGGTATTCGAGCCATTGCTCGTAAGTAATTGCTTGATTATCGGCAAAAACCTTTTGGTCAGTATCAACGATATGCTCGGCGATTTCTTTGCTATACACATCCCAAGGGCTTAATCCGACTAACTGGTGCTCTTTCTTGCCCGTTAGCTCTTCCATCGCGCGGTTACAGCCAGAGAAAACACCATCCGCATTGCGGTAGTAAATTAAGTCTGGTGAGGCATCAATAAATGAACGCAGTAATGCGGTACGTTCTGCCAACTCTAATTGAGTACGTTCGCGTTGGAACACCTCATTTTCGAGGTCTTGCATCGCCTCTTCACGTGCTTCTTCCGCTTTAATACGCTCTTCAATTTCTTGGTTAAGCTTTTCAATGTTTTGTTGAAGTTGGTAATTCAGCTCTTGATCTCGCGAACGCATGTCCTTCAGTTTGGACACCAGCTTAGTTAAACGCTGGCGAGACTCTTCTAGTTGATCGACAACCACAGAGAGGAAGTAAACCGCCCAAGGGGTGATCAATAGACCAAAAAACACCGAACGGACAATGTCGATATCATCTACTCGCCCTTTGAGAGCTAAAGTAATCCCTACCTGCACCACAACAGCTAATGCCACCAGCGCAAGGGCTAGCAAAATAGAGAAGCGAACAATCCCCAGTTTGACTAGCAAGTCGACATAATACTGGGCGAGGTTTTTCATGGGTTTCATTAACTACTCCATGGTGGTGGCTAGATAGCGCCATTCGATGATGAAAAACAGGTAAATGCACTCGACCTAACGCAATTTAGGTCTGTTTGATTAGTGAAAAACACACGGTGCGATCTGCGCTTGTGACACGAGATAGAAAGATAAACCAACGAGCGCACAGGCTTCTGTAAGTTTAACGTGTTTAATACGGTGATTTAAACAATCAGCTATCAACTTAGAGCAAGCGGTCACAAAGCGTTAGCAAGAACTGGGGTGAATACAGGTGCGATTACGTCCATCAGCTTTAGCTTGGTATAACGCACTGTCAGCCATAGCGATGCCCATTTCGGGTTCATCACCATGCTGAGGAATGTAAGAGACCAGACCGATACTGACGGTAAGGCGTTCAGATGCTTCTGAACTGTCGTGTTCCATATCAAGCTGTAGAATTTTCTCATGAATACGCTGTGCTACGTTGCGCGCACCTTCCGTGGTGGTATTCGGCAAGATAAAACCAAACTCCTCGCCACCATAACGCGCAACACAATCCGAAGAACGATTGATGACTTGTGTAAACACGGTAGCGACACTGACTAACGCTTCATCACCTTGTTGGTGACCGTAACAGTCGTTGTAATCTTTGAAAAAGTCGATGTCACATAACATGATGGTGAGCGGCAGCTTTTCTCGAGCGTGGTGGTACCACAATACCTGCAGTTGTTCGTCGAAACGGCGTCGGTTCGATACTTGAGTTAAGCTATCCATAAAGCTCAATTTTTCTAACTCTAGGTTGGCTTTTTCCAACTTTTGTTCTGCAAGATAACGCTCAGAAATATCACGCGCCATGATCAGCACACCATTCGTTCCTGATGCTTTATCTTTAAAAGGCGATTTCACCACATCAAACCAAGTACTTTTACCATCACTACTCACGACTTTATCTATGTATCGAACTGGCTCTAACTGGCGTAATGCTTCTAAGTCACTATCTGCTAAGCGCGCGTACATCTCTTTAGGAATCACGTCTTGGAGGCGCTTACCTATCAAATCAGAAATTTTTGAAATGCCTAACGCCTTAACAAAAGGCTGATTACACGCTTGATAGACCATGTTCTCATTGAAAATACCAATGGAGTCCGGACTGGCATCCAGAATCGTTTGTAAGATAGTATCTCTTTGCGCTAGCGCCACCTCAGTATCTTTGCGACGCTCCATTTCATCTCGCAGATTCTGTTGCATCTTGTGCCATTCAGTCACGTCATGACTAATAGACAGCGTACCGATAAGCTCACCACTCGGCGAAACAAGAGAGTTTTGATTGACTTCCAATAAGCAACTTCGACCTTGTGGATCCGTTGTCCATTTACGTTCGCTTTTTCTGGTCATCTCACCCAAGGCCTTGGATGCGCAAGCTTCTTCCCTTCGCCCTTGCCAGAATTGATCAAATGCTCGATTGGTCGTTAATAGATTGCCTTGGTGGTCTTGGGTACAAATCAGCTCTGAAAGTGAGTCTAATGCCGAACGTGCGATGATTAATTGGGCAAGTTCTTGTTGCTGCTCTTGGTGAGTGGCTTGATATGGCTGAGCATAAAGAATCCAAACTCGATGATTGCGCAATAAACTCTTTCTGCCTGACAGCTCCACTTTAATAGATTCACTATCAGATAGTCGCCAGTCAAAAGCCTGCTGACGAAAATGACGACTAGAGAAGCGATCGAGAAACTGCTCAAGCTCATGAATATCGAATAAAGCAGGATACAAATACCCCGTTCCCAAAGAGCGAATGCCTAACAACTGCATCGCAGCCTGGTTAGATAGCAAGAGCTGAGCATGGCTAGTGTCCACCACTATGACTGGATAGGGAGAATCCGTTACTAGTTGCTTAAGTGATGTCTGAAAGTGCAAATAGATCAGTGCTAACGCGCACACGCCTGCGATTAACAACAAGACGACATAGCCATAACCGCCTTGACCACCCCAAAGCCAATTGAGTAACTGATCCATCGTTTAAACCTTCAAAGAACACTGGTTAAAATATATCAGTTATTTATTGAGCGATCTGCTATTAATTCCGGTTTAGTATAGATAAAGGTATTCCCCGTAAGACTCCCTTGAGCACCATGAGCACTGAGATCTCGACCAATTTCCGTCATCGCTAGCCAACGGTTTTCACACCACAGAGGCGATAATAACGTGGGCCTCCTGGCTGCTGATGAAACGCGATGATAAATCACATCTGGTGGTGTCATACGAATCATTTCACTGGCGATCGCAACATATTCTTCTAATTCAGGGGCTTCTAGCTTTCCAGCACGCCAAGCTTTCGCCATGGTGCTACCTTCGACAATATGCAAGCCATGTAACTTGATGCCATCCGTTCCCACGGCCAACACTTTTTGCAGCGTTTCAATATTTTCGGCGCGGTTTTCTTTGGGTAAACCCACAATTAAGTGAGTACAAACCTTGATTCCGAGTGTTCGCGCACGCTTAGTGATTTCGGCATAACACTCAAAGTCATGACCACGATTGATACGTTTTAGGGTGTCATTGTTGGCGGTTTGAAGGCCTAGTTCTAGCCAAATTTCATAACCTTGCTGTACATAGCCCGACAGTAAATCCAATACCGCATCAGGGACGCAATCAGGACGCGTCCCCACACAAAGACCAACCATGTCTGCAGCCTTTAGCGCTTCCTCATACATGTTTTTGAGAACTTGTACTTCGGCATAGGTACTGGTGTAGGCCTGAAAATAAGCGAGATACTTCTTCGCTCTGTGAATTTCACCTGCGCGATCTTTTAACTGTTCGTGAATGCTTTTTATCTGGACTTCTTCATCTGCAAACGAAGCCACATTGCAAAATGTACATCCTCCCCGCCCAATCGTGCCATCGCGGTTAGGGCAACTAAATCCACCGTGCAATGTTAACTTATGAACCTTTTCACCGTATCGACGCTGAAGATCTTGGCCGATTGTATTGACCAACTCATGTAACTGCATAAATTCTCACCAACAATAAATCGTAATCAATCTCACTACGATCTGTGTAAATAAATTACATCCCTGCAAGAAAAAACACACAATATTAATCAATTCAAACACCCACCATGCGGGTCAAAATCAATAAACTTGCATAATTAAAGACAAAAATCGTTCATGTTGCGTAAATGTTAAACTAAAAATGCATAATTAAACGAAAAAATTGGGTCACAACGCCGACTTTTTCATTGCATTCTGAAGTGACAAAATTGTAGGATACTTACACAACCCCGTTATTTTTGTGACTTTTATTACAAAGCACACTGCGGGATTTGTCGGTGTTATCCCACTCCTACCTATATAAATCACTAGATAGTGATAATAAATAAAGGGATACCACCAAGGATTGTTTTTCTCGCAAAACTTTTCCTGCGAGATACGGAAAGGAATCAAGACCGGTCAACCTAGATCGGTGGCGATAATAAATATAAAGGACAAGACGTAATCAATAGTCTAGGTAGTATTTGCTGCCCGGTACTTTTGCGTCGACATTGAACTGGAAGGATGTATCTATGGTAGATAGAGAGCAAAATCCACAGGGTCTGTACACTCCGGAACTGGAGCATGACGCTTGCGGTATCGGTTTTGTTGCTCACCTTAAAAACCGTAAATCTCATGAAGTAGTGACTCAAGCATTGGATATGCTGGCTCGCATGGAACACCGTGGTGGTCAAGGTTGTGACCCATGCAGCGGTGACGGTGCGGGTATCTTGCTACAAAAACCTCATGAATTCCTATTAGAAGAAGCCGTTAAGCTAGGCATTAAACTGCCTTCGTTTGAAAAGTATGGTGTTGGTGTCGTTCTTTTCCCGAAAGACGAATACAAACGCGAACAATGCCGTGACATTCTAGAACGCAACGCACAGCGTCTAGACCTTGAAGTTATCGGCTACCGCGTATTACCAACCGACAACTCCATGATTGGTGCCGACCCTCTAAGCACAGAGCCTCAATTTGAGCACGTGTTTATCTCCGGCGGCCCTGGCATCACGCCTGAAGAGCTAGAACGCAAACTGTACGTACTTCGTAATTACACCGTACGCGTTTGCCTAGAAAGCGTTTCGAACATTGGTGACGACTTCTACATTAACTCCATGTCTTACAAGACATTAGTGTACAAAGGTCAGTTAACGACTGAGCAAGTACCTCAGTACTTCCTCGATCTGCAAAACCCGACCATGGTGACTGCACTGGCACTGGTACACTCTCGTTTCTCTACCAATACCTTCCCGAAATGGCGTCTTGCACAGCCTTTCCGTTACATTGCCCACAACGGTGAAATCAATACAGTTCGCGGTAACTTGAACTGGATGAAAGCCCGTGAAGCAATCCTAGAATCAGACCTGTTTACTCAGGCTGAAATCGACATGCTTCTTCCAATCTGTCAGGAAGGCAGCTCGGATTCATCTAACTTCGATATGGCACTTGAGCTCCTAGTTCTTTCTGGTCGCAGCCTGCCACACGCATTGATGATGATGATCCCGGAAGCATGGCAAGAAAACAAAAACATGGATCCTAAACGTCGCGCGTTCTATCAGTACCACGCGAACATCATGGAACCATGGGATGGTCCTGCTTCAGTATGTTTTACTGATGGTGTTCAAGTTGGTGCGACACTAGACCGTAACGGTTTGCGCCCTTCTCGCTACACAGTGACCAAAGATAACTTCCTAGTGATGGCATCTGAATCTGGTGTTGTGGATATTGAACCAGAGAACGTAGAGTTCCGTGGTCGTCTACAACCGGGTCGTATCTTCGTTGCAGACCTAGAGCAAGGTCGCATCATCTCCGATGAAGAAGTGAAAGACACCATCGCAACGGCACAGCCTTACGAGAAATGGGTAGAAGAAAACCTACTGAGCTTGAAGAAGCTGCCAGATGCGAGCAACCAGTTCAGCCAACCTAAGCCAGAACACCTTCTACACCGCCAACAAGCGTTTGGCGTAAGCACTGAAGAAGTGAACGAAATCATCGTTCCAATGGCGAATGACGCGAAAGAGCCATTATCAGCAATGGGTGCCGACTGGCCTCTTGCGGTTCTATCTCATCAGTCTCAGCATCTTTCAAACTACTTCAAGCAGCTGTTTGCACAGGTAACTAACCCGCCGATCGACCCGATCCGTGAGCGTATGGTTATGTCGCTGAACACTTACTTGGGTAAAGACCAAAACCTTCTGACTGAAACACCACTTCACTGTCAGAAAGTAGAATTGGAATCGCCTGTTCTAGCCAACTCTGAGCTTGAGAAATTACGTGCGATCGATAACGAGCACCTACAAGCGAAGACGCTGGATATCGTATTCCAAGCTAGTGAAGATCAAGGCAAACTTGAGCGTGCATTAAAACGTATCTGCCAATACGCAGAAGACGCGGTTATCGATGGTTACTCAATCATCCTACTCACTGACCGCGCAGTTAATTCAAACCACGCTGCGATCCCAGCAATGCTGGCAGTTGGCGCAGTGCACCACCACTTGATCCGTAAAGGTCTACGTGCGAAGTGTGACATCGTGGTTGAAACCGGTGACGCGCGTGAAACGCACCACTTTGCAACACTACTTGGTTACGGTGCGAATGCGGTTAACCCATACCTAGTGATTGAAACCATCATTGAACTTCAACGTACGAAGAAGTTGTATCCAGAAGCGAACCCTCGTGATCTGTTCAACAACTACCGTAAAGCGATCAATGGCGGTCTTCTGAAGATCTTCTCGAAGATGGGTATCTCAACGCTACAGTCGTACCATGGTGCGCAAATCTTCGAAGCATTGGGTATCCACAAATCCGTGGTCGACAAATACTTCACAGGGACGGTTTCTCGTATCCAAGGTCTAACCCTTGATGATATCGCCAAAGAAGTACTTATCCGTCACCGCATCGGTTACCCACAACGCGAAATCCCAATTCAAATGCTGGATGTTGGTGGTGTTTACCAATGGAAACAGCGTGGTGAGAAGCACCTATTCAACCCAGAAACCATTTCTCTACTGCAAGAGTCTACGCGCAACAAGAACTACGATCAGTTCAAGCAGTACGCGACAGCCGTAGATAAACAAGGTGACAACGCAGTAACTCTGCGTAGCCAGCTAGAATTCATTAAGAACCCAGCAGGTTCTATCTCTATCGACGAAGTCGAACCAATTGAAAGCATCGTGAAACGCTTCGCGACGGGCGCTATGTCATTCGGTTCTATTTCTTACGAAGCACACTCCACACTAGCTGTTGCGATGAACCGTCTTGGCGCGAAATCGAACTCTGGTGAAGGTGGTGAAGACCCAATGCGTTTCGAGCGCAAAGAGAACGGCGATTGGGAACGCTCTGCAATCAAGCAGGTGGCTTCAGGTCGTTTCGGCGTAACCTCTTACTACCTAACTAACGCTGAAGAGCTGCAAATCAAAATGGCTCAAGGTGCGAAGCCAGGTGAAGGTGGTCAGCTACCAGGCGATAAAGTAGATGACTGGATCGGTGCAACGCGTCACTCGACTCCGGGCGTTGGCCTTATCTCTCCACCACCACACCACGATATCTACTCAATCGAAGATTTGGCTCAGCTTATCTACGACTTGAAGAACGCGAACCGCGCAGGCCGTGTAAACGTGAAGCTGGTATCAGAAGCAGGCGTAGGTACGATCGCTTCTGGTGTAGCGAAAGCGAAAGCGGACGTTGTACTAATCGCAGGTTTCGACGGCGGTACAGGTGCATCACCAATGTCTTCAATCCGCCATACAGGTCTTCCTTGGGAACTTGGCTTGGCAGAAACGCACCAAACGCTACTGAAGAACGGTCTACGTAACCGTATCGTGGTTCAAGCGGATGGTCAGATGAAGACACCTCGCGACCTTGCAGTGGCAACACTACTTGGTGCAGAAGAATGGGGCGTAGCAACCGCAGCATTAGTGGTTGAAGGTTGTATCATGATGCGTAAGTGTCACAAGAACACTTGTCCTGTTGGTATCGCGACTCAGAACAAGACGCTTCGCGAGCGCTTTGATGGCCGCGTAGAAGACGTCGTAACCTTCTTCCAATACATGGCACAAGGTCTACGTGAAATCATGGCTGAACTTGGCTTCCGCACTATCGATGAAATGGTCGGTCAAGGTCAGAAACTGAAGATCCGCCAAGACATTTCTCACTGGAAATACAAGAACCTAGATCTGTCTCCTGTTCTCCACGTTGAGCAACCACGTGAAGCTGATGGTGTATTCAACCAAGCTCAACAGAACCACAACCTAGAAGAAGTGCTAGACCGTAAGCTGATTCAAGCAGCGATTCCTGCACTAGAGAAAGGCGAAGCGGTGAATGCCGAGTTCCCTATCGTCAACACGGACCGCTCTGCAGGTACCATGTTGTCGAACGAAATCTCGAAAGTGTACAAAGATGCAGGTCTACCTCAGCCAATGAACGTGAAGTTCAAAGGTTCTGCAGGTCAGTCATTCGGCGCATTCCTAGCTAAGGGCGTGAAGTTCGAAGTGGAAGGCGACGCGAACGACTACTGGGGTAAAGGCTTATCCGGCGGTACTTTAGTACTTTATCCAGATGCGAAATCAAGCATTGTCGCGGAAGACAACATCGTGGTTGGTAACGTGTGCTTCTACGGTGCAACTTCGGGTGAGTCTTTCATTCGTGGTATGGCTGGTGAACGTTTCTGTGTTCGTAACTCAGGCGCGAAAGTAGTAGTAGAAGGCGTCGGTGACCACGGTTGTGAATACATGACTGGCGGTGCAGCCATCATCCTTGGGTCAACAGGTCGTAACTTTGCCGCAGGTATGAGTGGTGGCGTGGCTTACGTATGGGATAAATCAGGTGACTTTGAGTCAAAACTGAACCCAGAGTTAGTAGACCTAGATCCAATCGAGCAAGAAGACAGAGATCTATTACTCGACATGCTAACTAAGCATGTTCAATTCACAGGAAGTGAAGTCGCTCAGTCTTTCCTAGACAACTTTGAAGCAAGCCTAGCCTCTATGGTTAAGGTAATGCCGCGTGACTACAAAGCGGTTCTTCAAAAGCGTAAAGCTGAAGCACAGTCTCAAGGAAACGAAACTCAAGTGGAGGCCGTATAATGGGTAAGCCTACTGGATTTTTAGAGCATGGTCGTGAACTACCACAGAAGATCGACCCAGCTGAACGCATCAAGAACAACAAAGAGTTCGTTCTGAACGAGGAGTTTGGTGACAAGATCAATACTCAGGCTTCTCGTTGTATGGATTGTGGTGTGCCGTTTTGTCATAACGGCTGCCCTATCGGTAACATCATCCCAGAGTTTAACGATGCGGTTTATCGTGATAGCTGGGAAGAAGCTTGGAACATTCTAAGCTCAACCAATAACTTCCCAGAGTTCACTGGTCGTGTTTGCCCTGCTCCATGTGAAAGTGCTTGTGTTCTTGGTATCAACCAAGACCCAATCACTATCTGTAATATCGAAAAAACTATCGTAGAAACGGCGTATCGTGAAGGGTACGCCAAACCAAAAACACCACGTTCTCGCACTGGTAAAACGGTGGCGATCATTGGTTCTGGACCTGCTGGTCTTGCGGCTGCTGAGCAGCTAAACAGCGCAGGCCATACCGTGACAGTATTCGAGCGAGACGAGAAAGTGGGCGGTCTGCTACGTTTTGGTATCCCAGACTTTAAACTGAGCATGGAAGTCATTGATCGCAAGATCAATCTAATGGCAGAAGCTGGCATTGAGTTTAAAGTAAACCAACACGTCGGTGTTGATGTAAATGCTCAGCAACTGCGTCAAGAATTCGATGTGGTTCTACTGACGGGAGGCTCAACAGTTCCACGTGATTTGCCAGTTCCGGGTCGTGAGCTCAAAGGCGTTCACTTCGCAATGGAATTCCTAGGTCAAAACAACCGCCGTGCAAATAACATGGACCTGAAAACGGAAGAGATTCACGCAAAAGGTAAACATGTGGTTGTCATCGGTGGTGGTGATACCGGTTCAGACTGTGTAGGTACGTCAAACCGTCACGGCGCAGCAAGCGTAACTCAAGTGGAAATCATGCCGATTCCACCAGAGAAGCGCCCAGCCAATATGCCTTGGCCTCAATACCCAATGATCCTACGTACTTCGACCTCTCATGAAGAAGGTGTCGATCGTCACTGGAACATCCTGACCAAAGAGTTCATCGGAAATGACAAAGGTGAAGTCACAGGCCTTCGTCTTGCTGATATCGTTTGGCAAGATGCAAAACCAGGCGAGCGCCCAAGCTTCAAAGAAGTAGAAGGCAGCGAGCGTGTGATTCCATGTGATATGGCATTTCTAGCGATGGGATTCCTACACCCTGAACCAACAGGCGTACTTGCTCAACTGGATATCGCGCTAGATGATCGTGGTAACGTAGCAACTCAAGGTTTTGCTACAAACCAAGAAGGTGTATTTGCTGCTGGTGATATGCGAACAGGCCAATCTTTGGTGGTTCGTTGTATCAACGAAGGCCGTGAATGTGCCCGTGCTATCGATGATTACTTAATGGGTGGCACAAACCTAGAAGCAAAAGCAGATTCACTGATGCTTTCTGCTTAACGAAGCAGTCATGCTTCTCTCTTTCAATTGCCTAATAGCCATCAGCAATATCGATGGCTATCGGTGAAGAAAGAAAACAATTCCTTCCAATCTTTCTATTTTGACCAGCATTTTATGCTGGTCTTTTTTATCTCCCACAGAATCAAATGTTACTTTTTTGTAACAATCAATTTTCTATCTATTTGAAATTATTAAACTATTTTAGCTTATTAAATGGTAAATCGCATATTCACGTGATGATCCACTAATAACTTGACCTTTTTTACAATAAGCTATAGCTTGTGAAGTTGATGAAAATAAAACACTCAAAAAATGTTAAATATTTCACAACTTTTACTGAATAATTATACATAAAGCTATAAAGATGACGCATAGTTAGTCATCGATATCAACGTAAGCAGTGTTGATATATCTGTCGGGATGACGGATAAGCAAAGGGAGAATTGCAATGGCTCTTTATGATCCAAGTCTTGAGAAAGACAACTGTGGATTTGGCTTGATCGCGCATATGGAAGGCGAACAAAGCCACAAGCTGGTACGTACAGCAATTTCTGCACTTGACCGCATGACTCACCGTGGTGGTATCGCCGCCGATGGTAAAACTGGTGATGGTTGTGGTCTTCTATTACAAAAGCCCGATTCCTATTTACGTCTTATTGCCGAAGAAAATGGTTTCAACCTTGGCAAGCAATACGCCGTAGGGATGATTTTCTTCAACCAAGATCCAGTCAAAGCTCAACTCGCTAAAGACATCGTCAACAAAGAACTGGCGCAAGAGACGCTAACTGTGGCTGGTTGGCGTGAAGTACCAACTAATTCAGAAGTACTCGGTCCAATTGCGGCCAACTCGCTTCCAAATATTCAGCAAGTCTTTATCTCTGCACCGGCAGGTTGGCGCGAGCGTGACATTGAACGTCGTCTCTACATCGCACGCCGTCGCATCGAGAAACAAATCACCGAAGATCCGGATTTCTACATCTGTAGCTTGTCGACTCAAGTTTTGGTGTACAAAGGCCTATGCATGCCTGCGGACTTACCGCGCTTTTATCTTGATCTTGCCGATCTACGTATGGAATCTGCTATCTGTCTGTTCCACCAGCGTTTTTCTACCAACACTCAACCGCGTTGGCCATTAGCTCAACCGTTCCGCTACCTTGCTCATAATGGTGAGATCAATACCATTGAAGGTAACCGACAATGGGCACGCGCTCGTGCTTACAAGTTCTCGTCACCACTGCTGCCTGACCTACAAACTGCAGCACCGTTTGTGAACGAGACAGGCTCAGACTCGTCTAGCCTAGATAATATGCTAGATCTCTTTTTAGCTGGCGGCATGGATATCTTCCGTGCCATGCGTATGCTTGTGCCGCCAGCATGGCAAAACCACCCTGACATGGATCCGGATTTGCGTGCGTTTTACGATTTCAACTCCAAACACATGGAACCATGGGATGGCCCAGCAGGTATCGTACTGTCCGATGGTCGTTATGCTGCTTGTAACCTAGACCGAAACGGTCTACGTCCTGCGCGTTATGTAATTACCAAAGACAAGTTGATCACTCTGGCGTCTGAGGTAGGGATTTGGAATTACGCCCCAGATGAAGTTGCCAAAAAAGGTCGTGTAGGTCCGGGGGAATTGCTCGTCATCGACACTCGTAAAGGTAAGCTTTGGCAATCTAGCGAGATCGATAATGACCTGAAATGTCGTCACCCTTATCGCGAATGGATGGAGAACAACGTTCGCAAACTAACACCGTTCTCTCAGCTGCCTGAAGATCAAGTAGGTGAGCGCAGCTTTGATGAAGACTTGCTTAAGACTTATCAAAAGCAGTTTGCTATGAGCAATGAAGAAGTCGATCAAGTATTGCGTGTCCTCGGTGATATGGGGCAAGAAGCCGTCGGTTCGATGGGTGATGACACCCCGATGGCGGTTCTTTCTTCGAAAGAGCGCTTGGTGACTGATTACTTCCGTCAGAAGTTCGCGCAGGTCACCAACCCACCAATCGATCCACTGCGTGAGAAACACGTCATGTCGCTGGCGACCAGCATCGGCCAGGAGATGAACGTCTTCTGTGAAACCGATGGCCACGCGCATCGTGTAACCTTTGATTCTCCAGTACTGCTCTATTCAGACATGCAGCAACTACTAGAGCTGAGTGACGATCATTACCGTAATACCATTCTCGATATCAACTACGATCCACAACAGAAAGATCTCAAACAAGCCATTGATGATCTGTGTGAGCAAGCAGAACAAGTGGTGCGTGAAGGCACGGTTCTAGTCGTGCTTTCAGATCGCGCTTTAGTCAAAGGCAAGCTGCCAATTCCTGCAGCAATGGCAGTCGGCGCCGTTCAAACTCGTCTGATTGACGCGAACTTACGTTGCGATGCCAACATTGTTGTCGAAACCGCAACAGCCCGTGATCCACACCAATTTGCCGTCTTACTTGGTTTTGGTGCCACTGCGGTTTACCCATACCTTGCTTATGAAGCGTTAGGTAAACTGATTGATGATAAAGCACTAGAGAAAGACTACCGCGATGTGATGCAAAACTACCAATACGGCATCAACAAAGGCCTGTACAAGATCATGTCGAAAATGGGGATCTCAACCATCGCCTCTTACCGCTGCTCACAACTGTTTGAAGCAGTTGGCTTGAGCCAAAATGTGGTCGATCTGTGTTTTAAAGGCGTCACAACTCGAATTGAAGGCGCGAATTTTGACGACTTCCAGCAAGATCTTACAAACTTATCTCGTAAAGCATGGGCGAAACGCAAATCGATTGATCATGGCGGCTTGTTAAAGTACGTCCATGGAGGTGAGTATCATGCTTACAACCCGGATGTTGTCGGCACGCTGCAACAGGCCGTTAAATCTGGCGAAAGTAACGACTATCAGAGCTTTGCTAAGCAGGTAAACCAACGCCCTGTTGCCATGCTGCGTGACTTAATGTCGCTGAAAAAATCAGACTCACCGCTGCCACTTGAGCAAATAGAACCACGCACTGAACTGTTCAAACGCTTTGACTCAGCGGCAATGTCCATTGGCGCACTTAGCCCAGAAGCGCATGAAGCACTTGCAACGGCGATGAACCGTCTTGGTGGTTACTCTAACTCGGGTGAAGGCGGTGAAGATCCTCGCCGTTTCGGTACTGAGCGTAACTCACGTATCAAACAGATTGCTTCTGGACGATTTGGTGTAACGCCGCATTACCTGACTAATGCGGATGTACTGCAAATCAAGGTGGCACAAGGTGCGAAACCGGGTGAAGGTGGACAGCTACCAGGACACAAAGTCACCGCAGAAATCGCAAAACTGCGTTATTCGGTACAAGGCGTGACTCTGATCTCCCCTCCTCCGCATCACGATATCTATTCGATTGAAGATTTGGCCCAGCTGATCTTCGACCTTAAACAAGTCAACCCGAATGCGCTGGTTTCGGTAAAACTCGTCTCCGAGCCAGGTGTCGGCACCATCGCAACGGGTGTAGCCAAGGCTTACGCTGATCTTATTACCATTTCGGGTTACGACGGTGGTACCGCAGCAAGCCCATTAACTTCGGTAAAATACGCTGGTAGCCCTTGGGAGTTGGGGTTGGCAGAGACACAACAAGCTCTGGTTGCTAATGGTCTGCGTCATAAGATCCGCCTACAGGTAGACGGTGGTCTAAAGACTGGTTTAGACGTAGTTAAAGCCGCAATTTTAGGTGCAGAAAGCTTCGGTTTTGGTACTGCGCCAATGGTCGCTATGGGTTGTAAGTTCCTACGAATTTGTCACCTCAACAACTGTGCAACTGGGGTTGCGACTCAAGACGAGACACTGCGTAAAGAATACTTCAAAGGTCTACCAGAAATGGTGATGAATTACTTCATCGGCCTGGCAGACGAAGTGCGCGGATTACTCGCCGAACTTGGCGTTGAAAAGCTGACGGACTTGATTGGTCGTACCGATTTACTTGAGGCAGTAGAGGGATTTACAGCGAAACAGACCAAGCTGGATCTATCCAATATTCTAGAAGCTCCAGTATCACCTGAGGGCCATCCGCTATTTTGGACAGAGCCAAACAAACCGTTTGATAAAGCTGAGCTCAACCAAAAGATCGTTGATGATGCCATGCATGCGGTCGAAAACAGTCAATCGGCAAGTTTCTTCTACAATGTCATCAACACTGATCGTTCTGTTGGTGCACGCTTATCTGGCGAAATAGCAAAACGCTATGGCAACCAAGGGTTGGCGGCTTCCCCTATCAAAATCTATCTTGACGGCACCGCAGGCCAGTCCTTTGGTGTTTGGAACGCAGGTGGTGTAGAGCTTTACCTCACGGGCGATGCGAACGACTACGTGGGCAAAGGCATGGCGGGCGGTAAAGTGGTTATCAAACCTCACCTTGGCACTGCATTTAAGTGTAATGAAGCAACCATCATTGGTAACACCTGTCTGTACGGCGCGACCGGCGGTAAACTATTTGCAGCCGGTAAAGCAGGTGAGCGTTTCGGCGTACGAAACTCAGGTACGATAGCCGTCATTGAAGGTGCTGGCGATAACGCTTGTGAGTACATGACTGGCGGTATTGTTGCCATTCTTGGTGCGACAGGTGTGAACTTTGGCGCGGGTATGACTGGAGGCTTTGCCTATGTTCTGGATGAGAACCAAAGCTTTGAAGGTCGAGTTAATACTGAGTCTGTCGAAGCCATCTCATTGTCCGATCTTTACATCCACCAAGAACATTTGCGTGGCCTAATTGCGGAACACCTTGAAGAAACAGGGTCGAGTCATGCTGAAAATATTTTGGCGAACTTTGATGAATGGATTCCAAAGTTCTATTTGGTGAAACCACAAGCGGCAGATCTTCGCACGCTACTTGGTCACCAGAGCCGCAGTGCCGCAGAGCTGCGTGTTCAAGCACAGTAATCATGGAGGATGTTTGAATCATGAGCCAGAACGTTTATCAATTTATCGATGTGCAGCGTGTAGATCCTGCGAAAAAGCCTATCAAAGTTCGTAAGATCGAGTTCGTTGAAATCTATGAACCGTTCACTAAACAACAGGCGACTGCACAAGCGGATCGCTGCTTAGATTGTGGCAACCCATATTGTGAATGGAAATGCCCAGTCCACAACTACATCCCTCAATGGTTAAAACTTGCCAATGAAGGTCGTATTCTTGAAGCGGTTGAACTATCGCATCAAACCAATAGCCTACCGGAAGTATGTGGGCGCGTTTGTCCTCAAGACCGCCTATGTGAAGGTTCATGCACGCTTAATGATGACTTTGGTGCCGTCACCATCGGTAACATAGAAAAGTACATTACCGACAAAGCGTTTGAAATGGGCTGGAAGCCAGATATGTCCAAGGTGGAGTGGACCGATAAAAAGGTTGCAATCATTGGAGCTGGCCCAGCTGGCTTGGCTGCCGCGGATATCCTAGTGCGCAATGGCGTTAAGCCAGTCGTGTTTGACCGCTACCCTGAAATTGGAGGCCTTCTGACCTTCGGTATTCCTTCCTTCAAGCTTGAAAAAGGCGTGATGGAAAACCGCCGCCGTGTGTTCACTGAAATGGGCGTCGAGTTCCGCATGAACATGGAAGTAGGCAAAGATGTCCAAATGCAAGAGCTGCTTGATGAATACGATGCTGTTTTCTTGGGCGTTGGCACCTATAAATACATGCGTGCAGGTCTAGATAATGAAGATGCGCCGGGTGTGTATGACGCGCTGCCATTTTTAGTTTCGAACACCTACAAAGTCATGGATCTTGAGAGTAACCAACCCTTTATCGATATGGCAGGAAAGAAAGTCGTCGTACTGGGTGGTGGTGATACAGCAATGGACTGCGTTCGTACCTCAATTCGCCAAGGTGCCTCCAACGTAGTTTGTGCTTATCGTCGTGATGAGGCCAACATGCCAGGCTCTCGTCGCGAGGTAAAAAACGCAAAGGAAGAAGGCGTGAAGTTCATGTTCAACCTTCAGCCTTTGGGAGTGGAAGTGGATGCGTCAGGCAAAGTCTCGGGGGTCAAAGTGGTGAAAACCGCACTTGGTGAACCTGATGAAGCAGGTCGCCGACGTCCAGAGCCCGTTGAAGGCAGCGAGCACGTTCTACCAGCAGACGTTGTTATCATGGCGTTTGGTTTCCAGCCGCACAAAATGGACTGGTTAGCACCGTTTGATGTCGATTTGGATCAATGGGGTCGTATCAAAGCCCCAGCGAAGCAAGAGTTCCAGTTCCAGACCAGCAATGAAAAGATCTTCGCCGGTGGTGATGCGGTACGAGGTTCTGATCTTGTCGTAACCGCAATTGATGAAGGACGAAAAGCGGCAGAAGGCATTCTCGATTACCTCGAAGTTTAATCTCAGTTAACCTCACAAAAAGGGTCCTATTATTGGATCCTTTTTCTTTTGTATCCATATAATTAGAAGCAAATTATAAGAGTAAATACAATGAAAAAAGCCGCTCTCCTTTCCATTACTTTGCTCGGCTTAACCGCTTGTAGCCAAGGAGTCACAACCATGACGGATCGTTCTCAATCACCTTGTGGTGACAAACCAAACTGCGTCTCCACCCAAGACTCGCGAGAAAAATACAACCTAACGCCATTCATCTTAGTTGATTCAGTGAACATCGACGCTATTGAGCAAGTTGCGCTTGAACTGCCAGGCGCGAAAACCGCGGTGAAAGAAAGCAACTACCTTCGTATCGAGTGCACATCTAAAATCATGCGCTTCGTGGATGACCTCGAACTAAAAATAGCAGGAGACCAACTGATTGTGCGCTCGGAATCTCGTGTGGGCTACTCTGACTTTGGCGTAAACAGAAAGCGCGCCGATCAATTACGAGAAAAGCTCACTCAAGCTAAGCTCATCAAATAGAAAACTGCCAACGGGGAGTGCTATACTCTCGGCCAACTAAAATATTTACCTAAAGAGAGTGTTATGAAAGTTGGTATCATCGGTGCGATGGAACAAGAAGTGACCATCCTGAAGCAAGCAATTACAAACTGCAAAACTGTAAATAAAGCAGGTTGTACGTTTTTCTCTGGTCAAATTAACGATGTTGAAGTCGTCGTACTACAATCGGGCATCGGTAAAGTTGCAGCGGCAGTGGGCACGACAATCCTTCTTGATGAATACCAACCAGACGTTGTGATTAACACAGGGTCTGCTGGCGGTTTCGATTCAAGCTTAAACCTTGGCGATGTAGTTATCTCTACAGAAGTTCGTCATCACGATGCAGACGTAACCGCTTTTGGTTATGAAATTGGCCAAATGGCCGGTCAACCAGCTGCATTCAAAGCGGATGACAAGCTAATGGACTTAGCAGAAAAAGCCCTAGCACAAATGGAAAACACTCATGCGGTTCGCGGCCTAATTTGTACTGGCGATGCGTTTGTTTGTACTGCTGAGCGTCAAGAGTTTATTCGTAAACACTTCCCGTCAGTTATCGCTGTAGAAATGGAAGCATCTGCTATCGCTCAAACTTGTCACCAATTCAACACACCGTTTGTTGTTGTGCGTGCAATCTCTGATGTCGCTGATAAAGAATCACCAATGAGCTTTGATGAGTTCCTGCCTCTAGCAGCAAAAAGCTCTTCCGAAATGGTATTCAAAATGCTGGAACTCATTAAGTAAACGACTCATTCATGGAAGAAGTTTTTCAGTCATTTTATGCCAACGGTGCGCTCCTCATTATGTGGGGTGCACTGATCTTGCACCTTTTAGTGCCACTACCCCATTCAGCGCACCCCATCACTTTATGGCGAAAGCTAGCAGAACAGCTAGCCAACAAAGTGAACAATAATCACAATTACTCACAGAGTGTAATCTCAGGCAGTCTTGCATTAGGCTTGATGCTGTTTCCTTGCTTGATATTACTGATTGCAATAAAGCCATTTGTTTGGCAAATCCCTTTATATGAACTGGTTCTATTGATCATTGCGCTAGACTGGCGTAACAGCGAAACGTTAACGAAACAGCTCGTAACTAGTATGTCTTCGGAAGACAAAGCTCAGTGTCGAGCATTACTAAGACCATATCTTAATCGCGATACTGGTAGCCTCTCGATCGTTGGCATAGGTAAAGCTGGCTCAGAAACCCTGATTATGGGATACAGCCGCAACGTGATCGGCGTGCTATTTTGGTACGCACTAACAGGTGGTATTGGTGCGTTAATGTATCGACTCACAACAGAATTAGCGCGAGTGTGGTCCCCTAGCCGACGCCAATATTTGCCCTTTGGTAAACCTGTGATTCAACTGGTTGCTACTCTGGATATTATTCCACTTCGTCTCTTTGCCATACTTTTAGCTGCCGGAAAGAATACAAGTAATGTGCTCTCTGGAATACAACAGCAAGCGAAGTCTTGGCCCTTACCAGGACCTAGCTGGGTGTTATGTACTATCGGACACAAACTACAACTGTCTTTATGCGGCCCTGCTATCTATCAAGGTGTGCGTGCAGAGCGCGCAAAAATCGGTGGGCGCATTGCGCCATCGGCTATTCACCTTTCACAAATACATACGCTGCTCGTTTGGCGCGTCCTGGCTTGGATCGCAATCCAAAGTTTGCTTTTAGGAATAATTTATCAAGGATTATGATGAATAAATTATGCTTCGCATTAACGCTGTTTGTTTCGACAGCGACCTTCGCTCAACCCGCTCAACGCATTATAAGTTTAGCTCCACATGCCACCGAAATTGCCTTTGCAGCAGGGCTAGGAGAGCAGCTTGTTGCTGTCAGCGAAATGAGCGATTATCCAGAACAGGCAAAGCAGCTAGAAAGAGTCTCAAATTATCAAGGAATTAAATTAGAGCGTATTATTGCTCTTCAGCCGGACTTAGTGATTGCTTGGCCAGCCGGAAACCCCGCTAAAGAGTTGGAGAAAATTAAACAGTTCGGTATTCCTATCTATTACTCCACTACAGGTTCATTAGAAGATATCGCCAACAATATTGAGCAACTCAGCCAATACAGCGAAACTCCACAAGTAGGAAAAAAGGCCGCTGAAGATTTTAGAACGCAGCTGAGTACACTAAAAGAACAGTACAACACGAACGAGAAAGTTAGTTACTTTTATCAGTTGAGTGAAAAGCCTATCATCACTGTCGCCGGAAAGAACTGGCCAAGTGAAGTCTTTACTTTTTGCGGTGGTGAGAACATTTTCGCCGCATCTAGCGCGCCTTATCCTCAAGTTAGCATCGAGCAAGTCATTACTCGCCAGCCAGAGGTTATTTTTACTTCTCGTCACGCAATGAGTAACGATAGTATGTGGGCTGAGTGGAGTAATGAGCTTCTTGCTCTTAAAAACAAACACATCTGGTCCCTAAACTCTGATTGGATTAACCGTCCCACACCACGCACATTGAACGCGATCAAGGAAGTGTGTGAGCACTTTAAAAGCGTTCGTCAAAAACGCTAACGATTTCGTGGCAAATACCGTACAATTTCCGCCCATTTTTTCTCACACTATTTAAAGGTACTAAGTAACATGGACTCCATGCTGCTTTATATGATCGATTTGTTCGGTACCGCTGTTTTCGCTATCTCTGGCGTATTACTGGCGGGCCGTTTAAAAATGGATCCATTCGGCGTTATCGTGCTCGGCAGTGTGACTGCTATAGGTGGCGGAACAATCCGAGACATGGCGCTTGGTGCCACTCCCGTATTTTGGATAACAGATACGACTTACTTATGGGTGATATTTGTTACGTGTCTACTAACCATGCTTGTTATTCGAAGACCCAAGCGACTCTCATGGTGGGTATTACCCGTTTGTGATGCCATCGGTCTCGCTGTATTTGTGGGAATAGGAGTAGAAAAGGCACTCGCCTACAATGCATCCGGGATGGTCGCGGTGATAATGGGGGTTATTACTGGCTGTGGCGGTGGCATTATACGAGACGTGCTGGCTCGCGAAGTTCCTATGGTATTAAGAAGTGAAGTCTATGCTACGGCATGTATTATTGGCGGCATCTTCCATACGATGGCGGTAAACATGGGTTATGACCACTCAACGGCTTTACTCGCTGGTGTAATCTCAACGCTCATTATACGCCTCGGTGCGATTCGTTGGCATCTATCCCTGCCAACTTTCGCCATTAACCGTTAAACACCAACAACATCACTCATTATGGAGTCGACCAAGTGTCGGCTCCTCTCATTTATGCTCATTTGATTCGCCAATTCTTGGGCAATTCGCTAAATTATCTCAACCATTCCTAACTTTCATTAATCATTATGTTGCTTGAAGGTATTGAAACGTTACTTGTCCTCAGTAAAGAAAAAACCATGAGCCGCACAGGCAGTCAACTCTATATTAGTCAATCTGCCGTGAGTAAACGTATTTCAAATCTAGAGAAGAAGTTAGGAAAAAAATTGATAGAGCCAAATGGTCGGCACATAAAGCTGACCTCCGATGGCCTTGCCCTCATAAACACAATAGAACCAACGTTCAATGAGTTAAGAGGTCAGATCTATGATCAACAACAAATAGAAGATACTTCTTTAATCAAAATGGACTGCTCTGAAACCTTAGTGGCGGGATACCTCAGCATGATCATGGCAGAACACTTTGCCCATGATCAGTACATACGAATATCGACCAATCATACGCCACGCATTATTGAGAATGTGAAATCAGGCAAAGCAACATTGGGATTTTGCGCTGGCTATCTACCACCTCATCATGGATTAATGAGCCTTCACCTCGCCGATGAACCTTTCTCAATTGTCAGTCGACATTCACTTTCACAACTACCTAAAGCTATTTTGACCAATGACCTAACTAACCCTGCCAACACATATCAACAAGCTATTTTATCCAAACACGGAATCGAACCTTTGATGGAAATGGATTCGTATACTGCGGCAGCACAACTGGCTTTGGGAGGTATGGCTCCCGCTTTAATCCCTAAATCTATCCTAACGACACTTAATATCACATCTAAGTTCTGCTATGACTTTGAAGAGCTAGATCAGTTAGTTCGACCAATACATATCTGCTTACGTCACAGCACATATCGTAGCGAACGAGTTAAAGCACTGACAGAATCCATTGCTGATGTTGTTGCCAAAGAAGTTTCGTTGCCATAAGCATCGACATCACTATAACTAGAGGACGAATCCATTTTTGCCCTTTACTTACCACGACCTTCGCCCCTAACTGAGCACCAAGAAAACCGCCAACAGCCATAGTTAAGCCAAGCTTCCACACTGGCAACCCAGCTAAGATAAAAAAGAGTAGTGCCGCAATGTTTGACGTGAAATTGAGGATTTTGGTTCTAGCTGTGGCTTCGACCAAAGAAAAGTGACCTAGTGCAACAAAACAAACAGTAAAAATAGATCCAGTCCCAGGGCCAAAAAAGCCATCATAGAAGCCAATCCCGCCACCAATGCATAGCGCAAACATCGCTTCAGATAACTTTGGTTCTCCATCGATTTTTCTCGTACTTGGCGCGAGTAAAAAATAGAGGGAAATGGCTATCAAAAGAACAGGGATCAAACTGGTGAGTACGCTAGCATCAATAAACTGCACAGCCTCGGCACCGATCGCTGCACCAATAAAAGTACAGAGTATCGCGAAACGCATTTCCTTTAGGCTGACAATACCGTTACGCACGAAATACCAGCTAGCAGAGAAACTGCCAAACGAACTTTGTAACTTATTGGTTGCTAGAGCTTGAGTCGGACTCAACCCCGCAGCCAAAAGCGCAGGGAGCGTAATGAGCCCTCCCCCACCAGCCATCGCATCAATAAAGCCTGCGGCAGTCGCAACCAAAAATAAGGCCAACAAAATCTCAACCGTGATTTCCACTACACTTCCTTTTTGAAGAGGTATCAAAGAGGAAGAAACGGTAGCACTTATTCACAAAACTACCAATGGAAAGTCAAGACACCAATCTATTCCTAATTTTCATAGAATTAATGCTTAAACTTGACTCCAAACTTTTATATAAAATTTAGTTGTCAGAAAGAATTGAATCACTGTCACAAATCTATTCCTGATAATGAGATCAAACGCTTACCTTTAAATATAAAACTAGACGAATATGAAAGATCTGTTCAGCATGTAGAGTTTACATTGTCAGCTCTCAAGGCCCGATATCTGAGGAAAATACATGACTAGCAACTACCCTTTATCACGACATCAATCCTCAAAAAATAGTGGTAGTATAAGCACCTACCCACTTTATAAATCAAATCATCAACATCGAAATCAAGAAACCATTATCTTATCTATCGAGAGCTTCGATATCGTTGTCAAGAACAATGTAAAAGATAAAGCGAAATTAGAACGTTGGGAAAAGATAAAGGGAATGTTTGAAAATACAGCAAACTATTATGCTACAGGACAGGACTTAGTTTTTATAACCAACTTATCAAACTATTTGTACGGAAATAATAGCTCTGTTATCGTTAAAAATTATTCTGGATCTCC
This sequence comes from Vibrio sp. 1978, assembly GCF_033344345.1. NCBI lineage: Bacteria > Pseudomonadati > Pseudomonadota > Gammaproteobacteria > Vibrionales > Vibrionaceae > Vibrio > Vibrio sp. 1978. The sequence goes on along the minus strand of NZ_JAWPOP010000010.1, from coordinate 78,849 downwards.
ACATATCATACTCACAGGCTCCCCTGCTATGCACTCAAAGCTTTCTGGATTAGGAAAATTTCTTCCCACTCCAACTGTGGCAAAGTTCGCTGTTGGACCAGAAGGGGCATTACAATCCATTAGAAGTGGGGGCATAATAACAATTATCTTAATATCCACATACAGAGTGATTGACTTTTTCCTCAATGACCGTCAAACCTTAGCCAAACTATTTGGTACTTTAGCTAGTGATATAATCACTATCGGGTTATCGTCAGCTGCAGCAGCTATATTTGTAAACTTTGCCGCAGCAGTGGGTGGCAGTGTTGTAACTTTAAGTGCTGGCCCATTATTAGGGGCTATTTTGATAAGCTCGGCTGTAGGTCTTTTATTGAATAGAGAAAATGATAAACGAGGTTTAACACAGAAGTTAATAGCCTCTATAGATATTTACTTAAAGCAAAGAGATATAGAAGCAAAGAGAAGAGCAAAAGAAGAATATAATGAGATTCAACGTAAAACTCAAAGTATGATTTTCTCGCAAGAAATACAGCGAGGTTTGTTACGATGAAAAAAGGGAGTTACGACCGAACGCAAGTGTTTTTTTATTTAATAATTTTATTAGCATCAGCAATATCACTGTTAATATATGGTTTTGATGGATTGTCAGACTTTTATCTTAACATCTATAATAATGAAAGTTATTCATCTTTTGATCAGGCTGATATTTTGATTATAGGCTCTAGTTTGATCTTATTTGAATGCTCTAGAATGTCCGTAAAAACATTAAAATCAAATAATTTCCTAACTAAAAGTGAGTTTAAAAGCTCTAGTAAGATATTCCTAACTATATCGGTAACTAGTTTTTTTCTTCTTTATCCCTCGCTACTAGCAGCAGATGTTTTTGCAAAAAGTAACGGATACTCTCTTGATACTGAAGAATCAACTTATAACTTAGTCTTAGAAAAAAGAACCTATCGAAGCACTCCATAGTTAGTATGTTTTTAAGCTCGACAGTGCTTATTTTAACTTTTTCTAATTACCTATCTGCTTAAAGAGTTATGGTCGGCTTAATACCTCAGTCCTACAGCATTAATTTTGTTGTAGCAAATGGTAGTACTATTTCTTCATCTTTGGGTACATTGCTTGCCATCATTAGCTTAATGATCTTCAAAAGCGAAGCATACCAATCGTTCCTAGCACACTTTAATGCTCTTCATTTTAGAAAAACCTCGATATAAAAAAGCCCGCTCAAATGAGCGGGCAATGAGGTTGTCATGTAAGCCCTGATTAATGAGCTTACTGATTTTTATCTGTTACGCGTCTAGACTCGCTTTCACTTTAGCGTGTAACTCTTGAACCGAAGTTACTGACGCTTTTGCGTCTGCAGTATGAGACATACATGTAGCGAACGCTGCATTCAGTGTCGTTGTGTAGTTCACTTTTTCTGCCAGTGCACCACGGCGTAGAACTTTCGAATCTTCAATCGCTTGACGACCAGCAGCCGTGTTTACGATGTAGGTGTATTCGTTGTTCTTGATGCGGTCAAGAATGTGTGGACGACCTTCGTGTACTTTGTTTACCAATCGTGGGTTAATACCCGCTTCGCCCAGAATTACAGCTGTACCGTGTGTCGCATCCAACTGGTAACCCAGTTTCACTAACTTAGAAGCTAGGTCAACAACACGCTCTTTATCACCTTCACGTACAGACAGTAGCGCACGACCACCTTCAGGATAAACCGCACCACAACCTAGCTCTGCTTTCGCGTAAGCTTCTGCGAACGTTGCACCCACACCCATTACTTCACCTGTTGAGCGCATTTCAGGGCCCAATAGAGGGTCAACACCAGGGAATTTGTTGAACGGCAGAACCACTTCTTTCACTGAGTAGTAAGGAGGGATAATCTCTTTAGTAAAGCCTTGTGACTCTAGAGATTGACCCGCCATTACACGTGCAGCGATTTTCGCTAGAGGAGCGCCTGTCGCTTTCGATACGAATGGTACCGTACGAGCAGCACGAGGGTTCACTTCAATTAGATAAACGTCGTTATCTTTCACAGCAAACTGCGTGTTCATCAAACCGCGCACACCGAGTTCGAATGCTAACTTCTCAACTTGCTCACGCATCTTGTCTTGAATTTCCTGACTTAGCGTGTATGCAGGCAGTGAACATGCAGAGTCACCAGAGTGAACACCCGCTTGTTCGATGTGCTCCATGATACCGCCGATAACGACGCGTTCACCGTCACAGATAGCATCAATATCAACTTCGGTTGCATCATCCAAGAAACGGTCTAGCAGAACTGGAGACTCGTTCGATACGCTTACTGCTTCGTTGAAGTAGCGACGCAGGTCTTGCTCGTCGTATACGATTTCCATCGCACGACCACCGAGTACATAAGATGGACGAACAACTAATGGGAAGCCAATTTCTTTCGATTTCTCAACCGCTTGCTCCATCGTTGTTACTGTCGCGTTTTCTGGCTGAAGTAGACCTAAACGGTCAACAGCGGCTTGGAAGCGTTCACGATCTTCCGCACGGTCGATAGCATCTGGGCTAGTACCAATGATTGGCACACCAGCCGCTTCTAGAGCACGAGCCAGTTTAAGTGGCGTTTGACCACCGTACTGAACAATCACACCTTTTGGTTTTTCAACGCGAGCGATAGACAGTACATCTTCCAGAGTTACTGGCTCGAAGTACAGACGATCAGACGTATCGTAGTCAGTAGATACCGTTTCTGGGTTACAGTTAACCATAATGGTTTCGTAACCGTCTTCACGCAGCGCAAGTGATGCATGAACACAACAGTAATCGAATTCGATACCTTGGCCGATACGGTTTGGACCGCCACCAAGAACCATGATCTTATCTTTGTCTGTTGGGTTTGCTTCACATTCTTCATCGTAAGATGAGTACATGTAAGCCGTGTCAGAAGAAAACTCTGCGGCACATGTATCCACACGTTTGTAAACCGGATGAATATCAAACTGCTCACGAGCACGGCGAATTTCACTTTCAGCGACACCAAGCAATTTAGACAAGCGAGCATCAGAGAAGCCTTTGCGTTTCATCTGACGAAGCACTTCTTTGGTCAAACCTGCGTAGCCGCCCGCCTTGACTTGTTCTTCGAGTTTTACAATTTCTTCGATTTGAACCAGGAACCAGCGGTCGATTTGAGTCAAGTTGAACACACCGTCGACTGACATACCCGCTCGGAATGCATCGGCGATGTACCAGATACGCTCTGCACCTGCTTCTTTAAGTTCGTGACGAATCTTAGTCAGTGCATCTGGCGCTTCCAGATCGACCATCTCATCAAAACCAGTTGCGCCAACTTCTAGGCCACGCAGTGCTTTGTGAAGAGATTCTTGTTGGTTACGACCAATCGCCATTACCTCACCAACCGATTTCATCTGAGTTGTCAGACGATCGTTTGCACCAGCAAATTTCTCGAAGTTAAAGCGAGGGATCTTAGTTACGACGTAGTCGATAGTTGGTTCAAATGACGCAGGTGTTGCACCACCTGTGATGTCGTTTTGTAGTTCGTCTAGCGTAAAGCCAACAGCCAGTTTCGCGGCAATTTTCGCGATTGGGAAGCCTGTTGCTTTTGATGCTAGCGCAGAAGAGCGAGATACACGCGGGTTCATCTCGATGATGACCATACGACCATCTTTCGGGTTGATACCAAACTGTACGTTTGAACCACCTGTTTCAACACCAATCTCACGTAGAACGGCTAGCGATGCATTACGCATAAGCTGGTATTCTTTGTCAGTCAGTGTTTGTGCTGGAGCAACCGTGATTGAGTCACCCGTATGGATGCCCATTGGGTCAAAGTTCTCGATTGAACATACGATGATACAGTTGTCCGCTTTGTCACGAACGACTTCCATTTCGTACTCTTTCCAACCGATGAGTGACTCATCGATAAGAAGTTCGTTGGTCGGAGATAAGTCCAGACCGCGACGACAGATTTCTTCGAACTCTTCTTTGTTGTACGCGATACCACCACCAGTGCCACCCATGGTGAACGATGGACGAATGATACAAGGGAAGCCAACCATATCTAAAACTTTGTAAGCTTCTTCCATGCTCTTCGCTGTATCTGCGCGAGGACACTCAAGGCCGATAGACTTCATCGCTTTATCAAAACGAGAACGGTCTTCCGCTTTGTCGATTGCATCAGCCGTTGCACCAATCATCTCTACGCCAAACTCTGCGAGAACGCCGTGCTTCTCTAAATCTAACGCACAGTTAAGTGCTGTCTGACCACCCATGGTTGGCAGTACCGCGTCTGGGCGTTCTTTCTCGATGATCTTGCGAACAACTTCCCACTGGATTGGCTCGATGTATGTCGCATCTGCCATTTCAGGGTCAGTCATGATGGTCGCAGGGTTAGAGTTAACTAGGATAACTCGGTAGCCTTCTTCACGAAGAGCTTTACACGCTTGTGCGCCAGAGTAGTCAAACTCACATGCCTGACCGATAACAATCGGACCAGCACCAAGAATTAGAATACTTTGAATGTCAGTACGTTTTGGCATTATCTACTACTCCGAATTAAGCGCTGTGTTTTTTGATTAGTTCGATAAAGTGGTCAAATAGAGGTGCCGCGTCATGTGGACCAGGGCTCGCTTCTGGGTGACCTTGGAAGCTAAATGCTGGCTTGTCTGTGCGGTGGATACCTTGCAAAGAGCCATCAAATAGCGATACGTGAGTAGCACGTAAGTTTTCCGGTAATGTTGCTTCATCTGCCGCAAAGCCGTGGTTTTGCGAAGTGATCATCACAACGTTACGCTCTAAATCTTTTACTGGGTGGTTTGCACCGTGGTGACCAAACTTCATTTTCACCGTTTGCGCACCTGATGCTAGCGCCAGAATTTGGTGACCTAGACAAATACCAAAAATTGGCAGGCCTTTTTCTAGGAACACTTTGGTTGCTTCAATCGCGTAAGTACATGGTTCTGGGTCACCAGGGCCGTTCGATAAGAATACGCCATCTGGATTTAGTGCCAGAACTTCTTCCGCTGACGTTTCTGCAGGTACAACCGTTAAGCGGCAGCCGCGGTCAACCAACATTCGTAAGATGTTGCGTTTTGCGCCGAAGTCGTAAGCGACAACGTGGTATGGCAGCTCGCTGTCATCTTTCGCCTCTGGAAGTCCACCTTCAAGCGTCCACGAACCTTGCTTCCATTGATACGCTTCTTTTGTTGTAACTTCTTTCGCAAGGTCCATTCCTTTTAAGCCTGGGAATTCTTTTGCTTTCGCTAGTGCCAAAGCTTCGTCTAGGTTATTGCCCGCAACAATACAGCCGTTTTGAGCACCTTTTTCACGCAGGATACGAGTGAGCTTACGAGTATCGATATCAGCGATGCCAACGATATTTTGAGACTTAAGATAATCAGAGAGGGATTGTTCGTTACGGAAGTTAGAAGCGATTAGAGGAAGATCGCGAATCACAAGGCCTTGTGCATGAATGGAAGAGGATTCTTCATCTTCGGAAGTGGTTCCGGTATTGCCAATGTGAGGATAAGTGAGAGTGACGATTTGCTGAGAATAGGAAGGATCAGTGAGGATTTCTTGATACCCCGTCATCGAGGTATTAAAAACGACTTCACCAACGGAAAGACCATCTGCCCCTATGGACACTCCGCGGAACACTGTCCCATCTTCTAGGACCAACAGTGCTAATTTACCCAAGACAACCTCCAGAATAAAAATGCAAAAAAAATAAATCAAACTGCAAACATGCCTTCCTTTACCTATAAAATCTACATAAATAGGTATTTCAGACAAATTGGCGGTATTCTAAAGTTGGAGTCGAAACCTGTCAACCTACAATCAAAAATAAATGATTAATTTCTAGCGAGTAAGGTCATTTTGAATCAGTAAGGCCCAAAAAGATAACTTTTACATGCTATTACATAGAGAGGCATAGAGGTTTAATGAATTTTACAAATTTAAACTTTTTAGAGATCACAAAAAAGTATGAGTTTTTCACGCAAACGTTCACTCAACAAAAAAGACATTAGTTTTTAGACATCAAAACCCAAAACACCCACAAAACAACCAAAACAACAACAAAAGTAAGCACCAAAATACTTTCTGTTAGAATCATTTCATTTACAAACAATTCTATAGATATAAAAAAGCCGGCTACCGCCGGCGAATAATTATGTATTTAGAGATCATTCAATCCCAAAACATCTGTCATGGTATAAAAGCCCGCTGGTTTGGCACTCAACCAAACAGCGGCCTTGACGGCGCCATTAGCAAACGTCATACGATCGGTCGCTTTGTGCGTTATCTCCACTCGTTCCCCGATATCAGCAAACATGGCTGTGTGCTCACCGACAATATCGCCAGCGCGAATTGTAGCAAAGCCGATCTCATCTTTAGTACGTTCACCTGTGATACCTTCTCTCGCATAGACAGCTACATCATTCAGCTTGTTGCCCATCGCACCAGCAATGGCTTCGCCCATCCCGATAGCAGTACCAGAAGGAGCATCAACTTTATGACGATGATGTGCTTCGACAATCTCAACATCACAGTAGTCGCCCATCACTTTGGCTGCTTTCTCAAGAAGCTTAAATACTAGGTTCACACCAACAGAGTAGTTAGGAGCCATGACAACAGGCACTTGCTTAGCGGCTTCGTCAATCAGCTCACGCTCTGCATCACTGAAACCAGTCGTCCCAATCACAATACTCTTTCCATGCTTCTTACACAGTTCAAGATTCGCCAACGTACTTACTGGGGCAGTAAAATCGATGATTACATCAAAATTATCGACGTCTTTAGCAAGATCATCCGTTAAGAACACATCGAATTTGCCTTCACCACAAAGTTCACCGATATCGACACCGACAAGTGAGGACTCAGGTCGTTCTGATCCCGCGCTCACTGTCGCCTCTGGATTAAGGTGTGAAGCTTTAACCAAATTACGGCCCATTCGGCCTGCTGCTCCTGCGATTGCAATACGAACCATTGCGCTTTCTCTCCTTCTCTGGATAACGAGGTTTGCTCTCGTTCTCTCGTTTCGCTTAATCTGTTTAAACTAACAACATACCGTGGTTACCACAAGCAAGTTCATCAGGCTTAAGCAAACTCTTTTACGACACGCTCCAAGATAGGCACGTTCGCTTCAGGAAAGGCATAGTTACCCAATTCTCTTATCTCAACCCAGCGACCTTCTTGACCTTCTCGGCCGTAAGGCTCATTACTGAACTTAGATACCGTAATAAAATCAAACTTAAGTGATTTGTCTGGATAGTCATATTCCAAATGCTCGAAAAGGGCTTGCTCAGTAACTTCAATTCCTACTTCTTCTTCAAGTTCTCTTGCTAGAGCATGTTCAATACTTTCTCCTGACTCGACTTTCCCGCCGGGAAACTCCCAAAACCCGCCTTTATGCTTGTCGTCTGGACGCTTTGTAATAAAAATTTTTGATTTGTCTTGGTTAAAAATAATAGCCGCGACTATGTGAATTCTTTTCATAGGGGTTCCTAACTCTCAAGCCGTTACACTTCAACGGTCTTTGCATCTCTAAAACTATCCGATGCTATCAAAACTTATGAAATTCGACAGCCACAGAATTTGCTTAAAAAAAGAGCCGCCTAGGCGACTCTTTAAAAAATTATCTGACTAATACGTTAGTCGATTTTGCCGTGACACTGTTTATACTTCTTACCACTACCACAAGGGCAAGGCTCATTGCGACCTACTTTACGTTCATCACGTACCATTGGCTGACTTGAACCTTCTTCAGATTCTTCACCTTCAGAAAGAGGATTTTGTGCTGCTGCGTGTTGCGCTTGAGCACGACGAGCGGCCTCTTCAGCTTGCGCACGACGTTGCTCTTCCATACGTTCAACTTCTTCTTGTTGCTGAACTCGAACGCGAGATAGAACAGTAATCACATCGGTTTTCAGCGCTTCTAGTAGACCTTCAAACAGTTCAAACGATTCACGCTTGTATTCCTGTTTCGGGTTCTTCTGCGCATAGCCGCGTAAGTGAATACCCTGACGCAAGTGATCCATTGCTGCCAAGTGCTCTTTCCAAAGCGTATCCAACGTTTGAAGCATAACCGATTTCTCGAAGTTACGAAGTACTTGCGCACCCACCACTTCCTCTTTCTCTTTGTACACTTCAACGGCTAGATTGATGATCTTCTCGCGTAGCGCCTCTTCGTAAAGCTTATCGTCTTCTTCAAGCCATTGCTTCACTGGCGCATCAAGATCGAAGTCTGCTTTCAAGCGCTCTTGCAGACCTTCAACGTCCCACATATCTTCTAGTGATTGTGGCGGGATGTACTCATCAATAACCGCTGTTAGCACATCTTCACGGTTTTGCTCGATCATACCGCTGATGTCTTCAACGTTCATCAATTCGTCGCGCAGCTCGTAGACAACCTTACGCTGATCGTTCGCCACATCATCGTATTCTAGTAGCTGCTTACGGATATCAAAGTTACGGCCTTCCACTTTGCGCTGTGCTTTTTCAATTGAGCGAGAAAGCATTTTCGATTCAATAGCTTCACCTTCTTCCATACCACTTTGAATAAGGCTCGCCATACGATCAGAAGTGAAAATACGTAACAAAGAGTCTTCCATAGATAGGTAGAAGCGCGATGAACCCGCATCACCTTGACGACCAGAACGACCACGTAGCTGGTTATCAATACGGCGAGATTCGTGGCGCTCAGTACCAATGATGTGTAGACCACCAGCATCTAGTACTTGATCATGTACCACTTTCCACTCTGCTTTAATCGCATCGATTTGTTCTTGAGTTGGGTTCTCCAAAGCTTCCACTTTTGATTGCCAACTACCGCCAAGCACAATATCCGTACCACGACCGGCCATGTTGGTCGCGATAGTTACCGCACCCGGCATACCCGCTTCAGCAACAATTTCCGCTTCCTTCTCATGGAATTTCGCATTCAATACGTTGTGTTTGATCTTCGCTTTCTTCAAGGCGTTGGAGAGTAGTTCTGATTTTTCAATCGATACGGTACCAACCAATGTTGGCTGACCTTTCGCAACGCGCTCTTTGATATCTTCAATGATTGCAGCAAACTTCTCAGCTTCGGTACGGTACACCACATCCGGCATATCGTTACGAATCATTGGTTTGTTGGTTGGGATAACCACCGTTTCCAAGCCATAAATAGATTGGAACTCAAACGCTTCAGTATCCGCAGTACCTGTCATACCAGACAGTTTTTCGTATAAGCGGAAGTAGTTCTGGAAGGTAATCGAAGCCAAAGTTTGGTTTTCGTTTTGAATCTTAACGCCTTCTTTCGCTTCTACTGCTTGGTGAAGACCTTCAGACCAACGACGACCTGGCATTGTACGACCAGTATGTTCATCAACAATTACTACTTCACCTTCGTCAGTAACGATGTAATCAACGTTGCGCTCAAACAACACATGAGCACGCAAAGCGGCATTCACGTGATGTAACATGCTGATGTTAGTCGGAGAGTAAAGTGTGTCACCCTCTTCCATAAGACCATTTTTCACCAACAGTTCTTCAACGTACTCTTGGCCCGTTTCTGTGAGGTATACTTGCTTTGATTTCTCATCAACAGTGTAGTGACCATCACCACGATATTCTTCAGAGTCTTCTTTGTCTTGCTTTTTAAGATGCGGGATCAAAAGGTTGATTCGGGTGTATAGCTCAGAGCTATCTTCAGCAGGACCAGAAATGATTAAAGGGGTACGAGCTTCATCAATTAGGATTGAGTCCACCTCATCGACAACTGCAAAGAAGCGTTCACGTTGTACGCGATCTTCGCTACGGAAAGCCATATTGTCACGAAGGTAGTCAAAACCAAATTCATTGTTCGTTCCGTACAAGATGTCAGCTTGGTACGCTTCTTTTTTCTCTTGAGGAGGCATGTTTGGCACGTTTACGCCAACAGTCATACCTAAAAATTCAAATAGAGGGCGGTTTGTCTCTGCATCACGTTTAGCTAGATAATCGTTCACTGTTACAATGTGAACGCCTTTACCAGCCAGGGCATTTAGGTAAGCAGGAAGCGTTGCCGTCAGCGTTTTACCTTCACCCGTACGCATTTCAGCGATTTGACCCGCATTCAGAACCATACCACCGATAAGCTGGACGTCGAAGTGGCGCATACCGTAGACACGCTTAGATGCTTCACGAACCGTAGCAAAAGCTTCTGGAAGTAGTTTATCAAGAGTTTCACCTTTCTCTAGGCGCTCACGGAATTCAACCGTCTTTGCTTTTAACTCTTCATCACTTAGAGCCTCGAATGTTGGCTCATAGTTATTAATTTCTTTTACAATTTTTCTAAGGCGGCGCAGTGTTCGGTCGTTGCGACTGCCAATCACTTTTGTCAGTAGCTTAGTTATCATTTTTCGTGAATCTCTCTTTATTCAGACCGTTCCCGATCTACTCATAATGCCTTCAGTCTCTGCCAGTTTGGAACTAAGAATACTGAGATAAATCATTTATCAAAGATATTGAGTTCAAACATCCATATTTCAAGGCTAAGTTTTGAAACAATGTGGCTTAGTGTAAGGATTTTTAATCGATACAACCATAAATAGACGTATTTGTTTGAAGCACTCTGAAGTTTTTACTTAAAGTGGTGACTGATTAGCCGATATTGCATACCGCAATATGTGTAATCCATCCAGAGCAAACTTTGCTTTTTACCTTGCTACATTGTAAAACTGAAGCTAAAGACGTTAATGTAAACTATACCTTGATAGAAAGCTGCTCTAGAATAGCTATATCTCAACAAAATTAGATTTTACCTATGCGTGATCACCGTCCAACCTCGACTGAAGATGTTATTGCTGAGTCACAGTTCAAGCAGATTCAAGAACATGCTGGAGAAATCTTACAGCTTAACCAAGCTTTGCAAGAGGTCTTACCCATGGGGACGGCCGCTCATTGCCGAGTAGCGAATGTTCGTAACGGCCATCTATTGATCGATGTCTCTAGTGCCGCAATCAAAATGAAGATCGATTACGATCGCCTCATGATCCTAAATAAACTTCGTACTCAAGGCTTTGCCAAGCTGATGAGCGTTGAAGTGAGGATCAATCCTTCACTATATAGAAACCGCTTTCAACAAGACGACAGACCTAAGCGTCCACCACTAACAGAATCTGCAGCAAAGTCATTAATGACGATTGCCGACATGGCGCCACCTAAAATTCAAGAGCGTTTAAAACGATTAGCCGATATGGCAGAAAAGGAAGATCGTAAGTGAACGTTATTTCAATATGCTGAAAGCTTGAATGTTATTGATAAGTCAAAGATTAAAGCCAAATAGCAAAAAACCAGGCATAAGCCTGGTTTTTTATTAATTCTAATGCCAAGTATTTACGCAAGCACCATATTTGGTTCTGCGAATGCTACTGGTGAGCCGACTTCTTCTTCAAATGTAGTCCACTCCCACGCTTCCTGATCTGCAAGAACAGCACGTAACAGTTGGTTATTTAAACCGTGGCCAGATTTAAAGGCACGGAATTCACCAATGATTGGGTGGCCACACATGTAAAGGTCACCAATCGCATCCAACACTTTGTGAGTCACAAACTCATTTTCAAAGCGTAGACCTTCTTCATTAAGAATACGGTAATCATCCAAAACGATAGCATTGTCAAAACTACCACCCAAAACTAGGTTTTGAGATTGTAGATATTCGATATCACGCATAAAGCCAAACGTACGTGCTCGAGAAATCTCACGAACAAAGCCTTTTGACGAGAAATCAAACAGCAAACGTTGCTCGTCTGATTCAATCGCTGGGTGATTAAACTCAATTTCGAAGTCCATACGGAAGCCGTTAAATGGTACAAATTCTGCCCATTTATCACCATCTTCAAAACGAACTGGCTTTTTGATACGGATGAAGCGTTTTGGCGCATTTTGCGTTTCGATACCTGCTTGTTGTAGCAAGTATACAAATGGGCTTGCACTACCATCCATGATCGGAATTTCAGGTGCGTCTACTTCGACAATAATGTTATCGATGCCCATACCAGCAAGTGCCGCATTCAAGTGCTCAACAGTTGAAATACGCACACCTTCATCGTTTACCAATGCAGTACAAAGCATGGTGTCACGAACCGAAGCTGGATCAGCTGGAAAATCTACAGGTGGATTTACATCTGTACGACGGTAAATGATACCTGTATTTGCAGCAGCCGGGCGCAGAGTAAGTGTGACTTTACGACCAGAGTGGAGACCCACACCAGTTGTTTTCACTATTTCTTTCAGAGTACGTTGTCTGATCATCTGCTTGCCTCTCAAAAATTTGCTACAAAACACAGCCGTCTGTAACGTCGACCATGAATGCTACCATAATTTTGAGCCATGTCAAATTTATGGGTTAAAGATTAATCAGCCTGACGACGCAAAAATGCCGGTATATCTAAATAACCACTTTCCTTTTCTTGCTTTGGAGCCGCAGAACTTTGGCTCGACGAAGCTGGAGAAGAAGGAGCGGTGTTTGTCGGCTGAGGAGTTACCTGTGGCTTCTCTTGCACTTGATTATTCTGCAAAGTCTGTGCCGGTTTTTCTTCAGCTTGCGTTGCCGCTGCTTGTTGCTGTGGTTGAGCTTGCGGCGTCGGTGCCACTTTAGCTTTACCACCCGCAACTAGCGTGATATCTGGCTTTTTCTCATTACCAATACCTGTCGCTACAACTGTTACGCGGATTTCGTCAGTCATATCAGGGTCTAGAGAAGTACCGATAACAACAGTCGCATTGTCAGAAGCGAATGCCTTCACTGTATTACCAACCGTCTCAAACTCGTCAAGACGCATATCCAGACCAGCAGTAATATTGACAAGAACACCACGAGCGCCCGCTAGATCGATGTCTTCCAGAAGTGGGCTAGAAATTGCCATTTCAGCCGCTTCTTCAGCACGGTCTTCACCTTTGGCGATGCCGCTACCCATCATTGCGTGACCCATTTCAGACATTACAGTTCTTACGTCCGCAAAGTCGACGTTGATCATGCCAGGGCGAGTAATTAGCTCAGCAATACCTTGAACGGCATTCTTAAGAACATCGTTAGCGCTTGCAAAAGCTTCTAGTAGTGTTACACCACGACCAAGTACTTTAAGTAGCTTTTCGTTTGGAATCGTGATCAAAGAGTCAACATGCTTAGATAGCTCATCGATACCTTGCTCAGCAAATGCCAAACGCTTTTTACCTTCAAAACTAAACGGTTTAGTTACTACCGCTACTGTTAGAATGCCAAGCTCTTTAGCCACTTCAGCAATAACAGGCGCTGCACCAGTACCGGTACCGCCACCCATACCAGCTGCGATAAACACCATATCGGCGCCAGTCAGGGAATCTTTAATTCGATCTCTGTCTTCGAGAGCTGCGTCACGGCCAACCTGTGGATTAGCACCTGCACCCAGACCTTTAGTGATATCACCACCGATCTGAATAACATTGCCAACGCTTGTCTTACGAAGTGCTTGCGCATCAGTGTTGACGCTGATGAATTCCACACCTTCGATGGATTCACGCACCATGTGTTCAACGGCGTTACCACCGCCGCCACCAACCCCAACGACCTTGATTACTGCATCGTCAGACATTTCCATCATCGGTTCAAACATGTGTTGTCTCCGTTTATCCTGCAACTCAGGTTAAAACTCTTTTTGTATCCAGTTACGCAATTTATCGAAAAAGCCAGTTACAGATGAGCGTTTAGGTTCATTATAATCGCTATCGTCGCTAGACTGCATGTCTCTTGCGTAATGAAGTAATCCAACTGCCGTAGAATGGTACGGCTCTTTTACATAGTCAGTTAATCCGCTGACTTCGAGCGGTTTGCCGACCCTTACTTGATTGCGGAATACGCGTTCCGCACATTCTACCACTCCGTCCATTTGCGCAGCACCGCCGGTGAGTACAACTCCCGCAGCCAGATGGTGCTTGATACCCTCTTCGCGCAATTTTGCTTGTACAGAGTCGATAGTTTGGTTAACCAGTCCCATAAGCTCAGAGTAGCGTGGCTCAATCACTTCTGACAACGTTTGACGTTGCAGGCTACGTGATGGTCGTCCACCTACGCTTGGTACATTAACCGTGTCATCCTTACTGACCAGTTCACTCAAAGCACAGCCATATTTGACTTTTATTTCTTCAGCATCGCTCACTGGCGTGCCAAAAGCAAAAGCAATATCACTGGTTACAGCATTTCCTGCGTACGAAAATACTTCTGTGTGACGTAACGCACCGCCAGTCCAGATGGCCACATCCATCGTGCCGGCGCCAATATCAACCACACAAACTCCAAGCTCTCTTTCATCCTCGGTGATTACTGCATTACTAGCAGCAAGCCCAGAAAATACGAGTTGTTCTACTTTAAGGCCGCAGCGTTCTACCGCCTTAATAATGTTGCGTGCCATGTCATTATGGCATGAGATAAGGTGGACACTCACTTCCATTCTTACCCCAGATAAACCAAGCGGATTTTTGATTCCTTCTTGGTAATCAATGGTGAACTCTTGCGGGATCACATGAAGAATTCGCTGTTCATCACCGATTTTAATCGATTTTGCGGTATGGATAGCGCGATCCATGTCTTCTTGAGACACCTCTTCATCAGAAATCGTGCCCATACCTTTTTCAATTCGGCTTGCGATATGCTTACCAGACAACGAAATGAAGACTCGGCTGATCTGGCACTCTGCCATTAATTCAGCTTGATCAATTGCACGTTGTACTGATTTTACAACCGACTCCAAATCATTCACGCCACCTTTATCCATGCCGCGTGAGGGGCTACTACCTGCGCCAATAATATTAATTTGACCGTCTGGTAAAACCTCACCCACTAGAGCCGATACGGTTGCAGTGCCTATATCAAGACCAACAATAATGTTGTCATCAGCGGCCTTAGTCATCTGTACTCTCTTCTAACTCTTGTTCAGGGAACCAACCAACTGCGGCTCCTGTATCGTACCTAAGATCGATATAACTGATTCTTTGCGTGTCACTGCCAAGCTTGTTATAGAGCTTAAAAAAGCGCTCTATACGCTCAAGAAGAGACTCTTTACCGAGCTCTAATCGAATACCGTTATCAAGGATGATTTGCCAAGCTCGTCGCTCGTTTAATACCAGAGACGATATCGCTAAACCCAATTGCTGAAACTTAGGACTCAAATCACGGTAAGTCTGTAAGACTTCCGGCCCGCTATCTTTGGGTCCGTACAGCTTCACTTTTTCTTCTTGCAACAGAGCAACATCTCCATCAAAAACGAACCCGTTTTTATCTAACAGTTCGTTGCCATTCCAAATGGCTTCTGGTTGATGCTCCGTCAAAAAAACTTTTACTGTATCCGGCCACTGCTTTCGGATTGCGGCATGCGCTACCCATGGCAGAGCTTCGACACTTTGCTGTAATACATCAATATCCTGGGACATAAATGTACCGATGTGATCAATTCGACTAAATGCAGCCTGCACATCGTCAGCTTGGACATACTCCAGTTTCCCCTGAAGTACTATTTTGGAGAGAGGTAACCTTTGGTCATCCCACATCCAACTGATCGCCGCGTACAAAACAGAACTAATTAAAGTCACAACCACAACGAAAAATAACGCACCCAAGATTTTTTCTTGGCGACCAGGGTTGTTACCCGTATTTGGTCGCTCGTCATTCAGTGCAATATTCAACAACGTCTTCGTTTCCTGACTTTTGTCGTGTACTTTTTACCCATATAATTACGCAGAGGTAAAAGTCTTGACTTTAACCTTGGGATTATACTGAGCTCTTGTAAACTATCAAACACTGATAGCAATAAATCACAATGATATTGACGCAAAATCGAGATCTGAGTCTTTATCTGTCCTTCGCGTCAACAATATGTGTCAGCCAAGCATCTTGTTTATATTCAATTTAAGACTTGCCAGCTGTTTCGCCACTTTACCAATATCACCCGCACCTTGCGTTAAGATTAGGTCGCCGTCTTGTATAACGTTAGCTAAAACTGAAGGTAATTGCTCGATTTCTGGAACAAAAATCGGATCTACCTTGCCTCGGCTGCGAATTGTGCGACATAAAGCGCGCCCATCAGCCCCTGCAATCGGCTTTTCACCCGCAGCGTAAACATCCAGCATGATCAATACATCAACTTGCTCTAGCACATTCGCGAAATCATCGTATAAATCACGAGTACGGCTATAACGGTGCGGTTGGAAAATCATCACCAAACGCTTGTCTTGCCAACCACTGCGTGCTGCATTAATGGTTACATCCACTTCTGTTGGATGATGGCCGTAATCATCAACAAGCATTGCATGACCGTTGCCAGTATCAAACTCGCCAAGGTGATCGAAACGTCTTCCCGTACCTTGCGTACCAGCCATTGCCTTTAGGATCGCATCGTCTTCAATGTCATCTTCAGTAGCAACCGCAATCGCAGCAGACGCATTCAATGCATTGTGACGACCTGGAATATTCAGCGTGATATCTAAGTTAGCTCGCCCTTTACGTACTACCGTAAATTTGCCTTGCTGCCCCTCTTGACGATAATCTTCAATACGTACGTCGGCATCTTCAGAAAAACCGTAAGTTATCACTTGACGACTAATACGTGGGATTAACTCTCGAACCACAGGATCGTCAATGCAAACAATTGCTTGGCCGTAAAACGGTAGATTATGAAGGAAATCGATGAAGGTTTGCTTTAAGGTTTCAAAGTCACCACCATAGGTATCCATATGATCGGCTTCGATATTGGTAACAATGCTCACCATTGGTTGCAAGTGCAGGAATGACGCGTCACTTTCATCTGCCTCTGCAATTAGAATACGACTCGAGCCTAGACGCGCATTTGTACCTGCGCTTTTCACCAAACCGCCATTCACAAACGTTGGATCAAGACCGGCTTCAGAATAGATTTGAGTAACAAGAGCGGTCGTCGTGGTTTTACCGTGTGTACCCGCAACGGCAATACCGTGACGGAATCGCATCAATTCAGCCAACATCTCTGCGCGGCGTACAATAGGGATGCGTAATTCACGTGCCGCCATCACTTCTGGGTTTTCTTCGTTGATCGCCGTTGACACAACAACCACACTGGCTTTTTCTACATTACTGGCTTGATGACCAATAAATACCGTCGCACCTTTTGATACCAAACGCTCTGTCACAGCGTTCTCTGATAGATCAGAACCTGTGATTTGGTAGCCTTCGTTCAACAGCACTTCTGCAATGCCGCTCATGCCCGCACCACCAATACCGATGAAGTGGATGGATTTCACGCGGCGCATCTCTGGCACCATTGCGCGAATCTGAGCTAAGTCTTGTGTATGTTGGATTGTCATCAATTCTATTCTCAATAATTCGGTTAACGCTTTTCGGTCAAAGCGACAATGGCTTGTGCGACAACTCGGTCAGCATTCAATTTTGCAGCGCCACGCGCTTGCTCAGCCATTGTAAGTAAAGCTTGGCGATCCAATTGTTGGATCTGCAGAGTCAGAGACTCAACGGTTAAATCTGGTTGTTCAATCATTTTCGCCGCGCCGCAATCCACCAAGTGGTCTGCATTAAGTGCTTGCTGGCGGTCTTTGTGCATGAATGGAACAAAAATAGCGCCTACACCTGCCGCCGAGACTTCAGATACGGTTAACGCTCCAGAGCGACAAACTAAAAGGTCAGCCCATGCGTAAGCTTCTGCAACGTCATCAATGAATTCCATTACTTCTGCATTTACCACACCATTAGCTTGGTATGCTGCATTCACTTCTTCGGCGGCACCTTTACCCGCTTGATGACGAATACAGTAATCTTCGCCCAATTTCGACATCACTTCTGGCAGAGTTTGGTTAAGAATACGTGCGCCTTGGCTGCCACCCATCACCAAAATGCGAATTGGACCTTGGCGCTCTTGCATGCGCTCAGTTGGCGCTGCTAATTGAGTCACGTCTTCACGAACTGGGTTCCCAACCACTTCGGCATTTGGAAAAGCGCCTGGGAAAGCCTGAAAAACCTTCTTAGCGATTTTCGATAACCATTGGTTCGTTAAACCTGCTACTGCATTTTGTTCATGCAGAACAACAGGAATGCCACTCATCCAAGCGGCAATACCGCCCGGGCCGCTAACATAACCGCCCATACCAAGCACTGCGTCTGGCTGCCAGCGTTTCATGTGAGCACGAGCCTGCATAATGGCATTGATAATTTGAAATGGTGCTGCAAGAAGACGTTTAACGCCTTGACCTCGTAACCCTTTCACTTTGATAAAGTCGATTTCAATGCCATGTTTTGGCACCAAATCCGCTTCCATTCGATCCGCCGTACCTAACCAACGGATCTCCCAACCTTGCTCTTGAAGCTGTTTTGCTACCGCCAAACCTGGGAATACGTGACCGCCAGTACCACCAGCCATCACCATCAAACGTTTATTTTGTTTCATTAGCTTGTTGTTCTGATTGTTGTTGCTCGCGTTTCAAGCGGCATTCGTAATCGATACGCAGTAATATGGACACTGCGACGGACATAATTATTAGACTAGAACCACCATAACTGATGAGTGGAAGTGTTAAACCTTTTGTTGGAACAATACCGGCGGCAGCTCCAACATTAACCA
The DNA here is from genome assembly GCF_033344345.1 of Vibrio sp. 1978. Classification (NCBI taxonomy): domain Bacteria; kingdom Pseudomonadati; phylum Pseudomonadota; class Gammaproteobacteria; order Vibrionales; family Vibrionaceae; genus Vibrio; species Vibrio sp. 1978. Next base: position 60,259 of record NZ_JAWPOP010000010.1, on the reverse strand, counting down.
AGGTTTGAAACGCAAACCAAATACCAATTCCGAAAGCCAGATAACCTCCGAACATTTCGCCTTCTTCAAATGCACGCTTGCCGATGTAAACCGCTTTTAGCACCAAGCTAAAAATCAGCATTAAGACCAGCACTACGCCTACGAAACCAAGCTCTTCAGCAAGTACGGCAAACACAAAGTCGGTATGCGCTTCCGGTAGATATTCCAGTTTTTGAATTGAATTACCGAGACCTTGACCGAACCATTCACCACGACCAAACGCCATCAAAGACTGAGTCAACTGATAGCCACTGCCAAATGGGTCTTCCCACGGGTCAAGGAAGGAGGTTACTCGTCGCATACGGTATGGCTCGACGAGAATCAAACCTACCACAGCGCCGATACCTGCCACCATCAAGGCGAGAAACTGGGTTAGTTTTGCACCTGCGATAAAAAGCATGCCAAACAGCGTGACCAGCATCACGACGACCGTCCCCAAGTCTGGCTGACCAAGTAGTAATACTGCGAAGAAGGCAAACACCATGATAGGCTTCATAAAGCCACCAAAGAACGTTTGTCGTACTTCGTCTTGCTTTCGAACTAAGTAACCAGACATGAAGATAAACAGCGATAGCTTCGCGACTTCCGCTGGCTGAAGGTTAAACAGCCCAAGGGGAATCCAACGAGACGCACCATTAACCGACTTACCCGCCAAGAGCACGATGATCAACAGTGCGAAAGAAGTCCAAAGTAAGTAATGGCTCTTCTTAAACCACTCTTGCAAAGGCACTTGCAAAATAACAGCGGAGGTCCCTAACGCCAGCACGAGAAACGTCGCATGACGAAACATAAAGTGGAACGGCTGTTCCGTTAATCGAGAGCTGATTGGAAATGATGCAGAGGTTACCATGACCAAACCAGTCAACATCAAACCCAGTGCAATCCACACTAACTGACGATCAAACATCGCCTCTGGGGCTGGATGCTTGAGCCAATTGCCAATACTGCGTTTAACGTTACCTAAACCCACGAAGTGTGTAACCTTTAATTATGCATATTTCTGAGCAAGAGCAGCGAAAGCATCACCTCTTGCCATAAAGTTGTCGAATTGATCAAAGCTAGCACATGCAGGAGACAGCATCACCATATCACCTGGTTTTAACTGCGAAGATACTTGTTGAATCACATCTTCCATAGTGTCGAAACGTATTGCAGATTCATGCAGTGGCATAAATTCATCGCCATCAGCGCCAAAGCAACACAGTTGCAAGTTAAGCGTCGCGAAGATCGGTTTTAATGGCGAGAAGTCAGCACCTTTGCCAACACCACCAACGAGTAAGTAGAGCTTGCCTGTCGATTCCAAACCAGATAGCGCAGCCATAGTGCTGGCAATATTAGTTGCTTTAGAGTCATTCACCCATTTGACGCCTTGATTATCCGCAACCACCTGGCATCGGTGTGTCAGTCCCGTGTAATTTTTAAGTGCATTCAATACTTTGTGATAGTTTACGTCCGCAGCTTTTAATAGCGCTAAAGCAACCAGAGCGTTAGATAAGTTGTGCTTACCAACCAACTTAAGCTCATCACTTGCGACAACTCGTTGACCGTGATCGAGCAGCCAAGTACGGTTGCCATCCACCTCGAGACCAAAGTCCTGATTGTCGCTGCCAAATGTCACCAATGGCATCTCTGCGTCTGGGAAGGTTTCTTGATCATCACGGTTCACGACTGCAAGAGCAGCATGGTTAAAAATACGCAACTTAGCTTGTCGATAGTCAGACATGCCTTGATAACGATCCATATGATCTTCAGAAAGATTCAGAAACGCAGCGGCTTTGAGCTTTAAGCTTGACGTCGTTTCTAACTGGAAGCTCGAGAGTTCGAGTACATATAGGTCTGCGTCTTGTTCTAACAAATCCAGTGCAGGCACACCGATGTTACCACCAACGCCAACATCCAAACCTGCAGCCTTAGCCATCACACCTGTGAGGTCGGTTACTGTGCTCTTACCGTTTGAGCCCGTAATCGCAATCACCGGTTTCTGCACCGCCCAAGCGAATAACTCGATATCACCTACTACTGCCGTACCTTTTGCTAATACGGCTTGGATCTCTGGTGTCGCTAGCGCAATACCAGGGTTGGTCACGATAAGATCCGCGTCAGAAAGCCAGTCTGTATTCCAACCACCACTATGCAGTTGAACACTTTCCGGCAAGCGCTCTGCACCTGGAGGGTTTACACGAGTATCAATGACTTTGACCACAAGTTGTGGCTGATTTTTTCTTAGGTGTTTAACGACAGAGAGCCCGGTAATACCGAGCCCTACGACGACAACACTATGTATGTTTTGCCAACGTTCCATATTTGATCACACTGTAAATCTTATTCTTGGAAAGTGCGATTAACGCACTTTCAATGTCGCAAGACCAATCAGAACAAGAACCATAGAAATAATCCAGAAGCGCACGATTACGCGAGGTTCTGGCCAACCTTTCAATTCGTAGTGGTGGTGAATTGGTGCCATACGGAAAATGCGCTGACCACGTAATTTGTAAGAACCTACCTGTAGGATGACTGATAGCGTTTCCATCACAAATACGCCACCCATGATCACCAACACCAACTCTTGACGAACTAGAACAGCAATGGTGCCCAATGCACCGCCAAGCGCTAGTGAGCCGACATCACCCATGAACACTTGTGCTGGGTAAGTGTTAAACCACAAGAAACCAAGGCCTGCACCTACGATTGCTGTACATACGACAACCAACTCAGAAGCATGTGGTAAGTATGGAATATGAAGGTATTCAGAGAAGTTAACGTTACCCGTCGCCCATGCAATAACCGCGAAGCCTGCAGCAACAAGAACCGTTGGCATGATTGCCAAACCGTCTAGACCATCGGTCAGGTTAACCGCGTTACTCGTACCGACAATCACAAAGTAAGTCAGGATAATGTACATCAAACCAAGTTGCGGCATGATGTCTTTAAAAAATGGCACCACGAGCTGAGTGGCTGCAGTGTCTTTACCGTAAGCGTACAATGCAAAAGCCACGACAAACGCGATCAACGATTGCCAGAAGTACTTCCAACGCGCGATCAAACCATCGGTATTTTTTCGTACCACTTTACGATAATCATCAACAAATCCGACCGCACCGTAGCCAAGTAAGACTGTCAGTACCGCCCATACGTAAGGGTTGGATAAGTCTGTCCATAGCAAAATCGTGATTGAGATGGCCGCTAAGATCATGATACCGCCCATTGTTGGGGTACCACGCTTACTAAAGTGAGATTCAGGACCTTCGTTACGCACTACCTGACCAATTTGCAGCATTTGCAAACGCTTGATCATGATTGGTCCCATCCATAATGACAGACCTAGAGCGGTTAATACGCTTAGGATTGCTCGAAAAGACAAGTATTCAAACAATCGGAAAAAAGACAGGTATGGCTGTAGCAGCTCGGCAAGCCAAATAATCATTAATAATACTCCTTCAAAGCAGCAGCGACTTCAAACATACGTGCACCGTTCGCTCCTTTCACCAACATCGTATGGTTTTCAGGAACGGCTTGGTCTAGATGCTGCTTGATGTATTCAATCATCTCTTGGTGCGTCTCAAAATGAATGCCTTGGCAAAGATCACTGATCACCTTGGCGTCTGCACCATATGTGAGAACATGTTCAAATTTTTGTGGGGCAGCATGTTCCCCGACTTGACGATGAAGTGCAAGACTTTCCTCGCCCAATTCCGCCATATTACCTAAAATCAGCCAGCGTTGACCTGGGAAAGCGGCCAATAAATCAACTGCCGCTTTCATGGCTGGTACGCTCGCGTTGTAGCTGTCGTCAATCAATTTTATCTTTTCGCTCAGCGCTTCAACCTCGACGCGACCTTTCACTTTGTTCAAATGTTTAAGGCCAGCACGAACCTCTTCTAATGTGGCGCCCATTCGTAACGCAATAATAGAAGCAGCGATCGCATTCGCAACGTTGTGTTGACCTATAATACCCAGAGACAGTTCAATTTCTTGTGAGCTTGCTGCGATATGTAAGTCAAAGCTTGCTTCACCTTCGGCGTTCAATACGATGTTAGAAGCGAAGAAGTCTGCATCAGTATTACTTTGTGAAAAAGTAATGACTTTCTTATCTGCTAACACTTCATCCCACTTGGCTTCACCATTGCTGTCTAGGTTAACAATCGCAATACCACCAGCTGAAAGGCCTTGGTAGATTTCACCTTTGGCTTGTTTCACGCCATCGATAGAACCAAAGCCTTCAAGGTGAGCGGCGGCTACATTGTTCACTAACGCGATATCTGGTTTTACTAACTGAGTCGTGTAAGCAATTTCACCTATATGGTTAGCACCAAGCTCAATCACGGCATAATCATCATCCTGCTGTGAGCGCAATAATGTCAACGGAACACCAATATCATTATTGAAGTTACCCGCCGTGAATAACACTTTGCCTTTCAATTGCAGGATACTCGCAACCATTTCTTTTACGGTAGTTTTACCGCAACTTCCGGTGATGGCAACGGTAGGTGTTTTGCATGCTTGATGCACCCAAGAAGCAAACTCACCCAAGGCAAGTTTGGTATCCGACACCACAATTTGCGGCACATTCACATCTAAGCGTTTTTCTACGAGTAAAGCACCGGCACCTGCATCTACCGCTTGTTGGCAAAAGTTGTGCGCGTCAAAGCGCTCCCCTACTAACGCGACAAATAGAGCCCCACGATCAATCGTTCGTGTATCAGTAGAAACCGCGTCGATAAGTAGATCGTCGCCGAATCGCTTGCCACGAGTGATGTCTGCAATTTGAGATAACGTTACTTTGATCATGAGGTCAATCCTAAAAGTTGCATTGCGGACTCGCGGTCGGAGTAATGAATCGTTTCGCCATTACGAATCTGATAATCTTCATGGCCCTTCCCTGCTAACAAGATAATGTCGTTTGGCGAAGCATTTTCAATGGCATAAGACAGTGCTTTGAAGCGGTCATGCTGAACAATCGCTTCAGCAGGTTTTGACAGCCCAGCTAACATGTCTTTCACAATCTGAACCGGATCTTCGCTGCGTGGGTTATCGTCAGTCAACACCACTCTGTCACCTAGACGCTCTGCAATTTCCGCCATCATTGGGCGCTTACCTGCATCGCGATCGCCACCGCAGCCAAAAATAGCCCACAGCTGGCCTTCACAATGAACTCGTAAAGCTTGCAGCGCTTTTTCTAAAGCATCAGGAGTATGGGCATAATCGACCACGACTTTGGCACGATCCTCAGTTTGGAATAACTCCATTCGGCCGAGTACAGGTTGCAGTTGACCTGCGGTTTCGAGTAACGCTTGTTTCTCTTTACCTAAGCTTAATAAGGTCGCAAAAGCGAGCATTAAGTTGGTTGCATTAAACTCACCAATCAAAGGCGCGTGCAATTCACCTGAGCCAAATTTACCATCGAACTTAATAGTAATCCCTGATTCCGCGTAACTGACTTCCGTCGCCCAAATTGCGCTTTCAAATTCAGTGTTCGGCTTGAGCGAGACAGCGATCGCATTACTTAACTGCGACGCCCATTGATGACCGACTTCATCATCAACATTGATAATGGCACGTTCACATTGGTGTTGCGTGAACAACCCAAGCTTTGCATTGGCATACTCTTCCATCGTGCCATGATAATCTAAGTGGTCACGACTTAAGTTAGTAAACACGCCCGCCGCAAATGATAATGCTTTGACACGACCTTGCGTCAGGCCATGAGAAGATACTTCTAGCGCGGTGTATGTGGCTTGTTGATTTGCGAGAGAGGAGAGCGTTTTCTGAATTTCAACGGCATTCCCCGTTGTATTCGCAGCTTGTTGCAAGTTATTGAGGAAGCCATTTCCTGTTGTTCCCATTACCGCCGCTTTATGGTCAAGCAGTTCTAGCCATTGCGCTATTAACTGGGTAATGGTGGTTTTGCCGTTGGTGCCGGTGACACCAATCAAATCCATATCAGGGTAAGCATAGATCTTTCCAGCAATTGCGGATAAACGTTGGTCCAACCTATCAATGTAAATGACGGGAACATCATCAATGATTTCCACCGTACCATGTGTTTTGACATCGCAGGCTTGCGCCAGGGCTGCATTTGCACCTTGCTCAATTGCAGAGGCAATGAATTTACGCCCATCCACAACATGGCCAATCACTGCTACAAACGTGGTTCCAGGTTGAACTCTTCGGCTGTCGAGCTCCAATTCAGAAACAAGAACGGACGATAAGCTAGGGCAATCCACCCAAGGGGAAAGCAGCACGTCCATACTGATGGCTTTAGTCATATTTGTTCTCCGAGCTTTGGCTCAGGTTTTCTTAATTTTGTTTGCTCAGTAAACCACAGGGCTTACTGTTGGAATTTGTTTTCGTCAGGTGCAACATTGAGTATTTGTAGCGCGCCTTTCATGATTTCAGAGAAGACAGGAGACGCTACCGAACCACCATAGTAGTCATCACCTTGAGGCTCGTTTACGATCACCACCAAAGCAATTCGCGGATCGCTAACCGGAGCAAGCCCAGCCGTGTAGGTGATGTACTCGTCGCTGTACCCGCCAGCAGAAGCTTTACGTGATGTACCTGTTTTCGCTCCCACTCGATAACCAGGAACTGCCGCTCTGCGAGCCGAGCCCCCTTTTTGAGTTACGGTTTCCAACATGTCTAATACTTGACGCGCATACTTCGCACTCACCACTTGACGTGACATGTCATGATCATTGCTTTCAATAATATGAATAGGCTCGTATTTGCCAAGGTTTCCAAGCGTCGCATAAGCATGGGCTAGCTGGATTGGTGTAATTGATAGACCGTAACCAAACGCAATCGTGGCGCGCTCAATTGGCGACCAACGAGTTCGTGTAGGAAAAATACCCGTCACTTCCCCAACTAGGTTTAGGCCAGAAAGCTCACCAAAACCCACTGAACTGTACAGCCCAAGAAGCGCCTCTACCGGCATTTGCATTGCTAGCTTCGTCACACCGATATTACTCGACTTTTTAAGGATCGTGGTCAAGCTCGCTTTGCCTACGCGAGAGACATCTCTGACTCGACTACCACCTAAACGTAGGACACCATTACCGGTATCTACGATGGTATCTTTATCGGCTATCCCATTTTCTAAGGCGGCTAAAATAACGAAAGGCTTAATGGTCGAACCGGGCTCCATTGAGTCCGTGATCACTCGGTTACGCATTTGATAGCTTTGCCAATCGCTACGATTGTTAGGGTTGTAAGAAGGAGCATTAACCATGGCCAATACGGCGCCCGTTTTTACATCCAACATGACAACGGAACCTGAAGTGGCGCGGTGGTCCGCAACGGCTTGCTTAATCGCACGATACGCAATCGCCTGTAGGCGCTGATCGATGGTTAACTGAAGTGATTTACCTTCTTGCTTGTCTTGCCAAGCAATGTTTTCCACAACACGACCATAACGGTCTTTACGAATAGTTTTCTTACCCGCCGCGCCAGTGAGCCACTCATCGTAGCTACGCTCCACACCTTCTAGGCCATGCCCGTCAATGCCTGTTACACCGACTAAGTGAGCACTAACCTCACCTGCAGGATAATAACGACGAGATTCCGACTTAAGGCCAACACCTGGCAGCTTTAGCTCACGAATATAGTTCGCCATGGCCGGACTGACCTGGCGCTGCAAGTAGATAAAGCGGCGTTTTTCATTGCGCTTGATTTTGTCTATTAACCCTTGTCGGTCAATACCAAGAACATCCGCTAATGCATGCCAACTTTTGGTCTGGCTTAACGCGTTTTCTTTAAATATCGTGGCAGGATCTGCCCAAACCGCCTCAACCGGTACACTGACAGCAAGCGGCTCACCATTTCGATCCGAAATAATACCGCGAGCAGAAGGAATGGATTTAACACGAACCGAACGTAGGTCACCTTGTTTAATCAGGTTATCTGGCTCAATGATTTGGATGTAGGCTACGCGTGCCACCAAAAGGGCAAATGCACAAAAAACAAAAAACAGTAATAGATGGAAGCGCCAACGAATCAAGAAAGATTCTTCGACCGCCACTTTCACTGCTTTGTTATCGGTTTTCTTATCCCCCGTAGCCGCTTTCTCTTTTGCTACAGGTTTACGCTTATTGGCTTGTTTCGTGTTGGATTTTTTTCTAATCATTTGAGCGTGACAACCACTTCTTTATCGCCATCAGGTCGTTTCATTTCAAGTTCTTTTTTGGCAAGGTCTTGAACACGACTGTGTTCCGCGAGGGCAGTTTCTTCCAACATTAAGTTACGCCATTCGCTATCTAATCGTTCTCGTTCAACCAACGTATGGTCTTTCTCGGTAATCGCTTGACGCGCATGGTGGGTAGCAAATACCACTCCCATTGCCGATGCCACGATCAATAGCAACAACAGTAATGGCCAGCGACCAACGGTGAGGAGATCCGTCGCAATCAACTTAGCAAGATTAGGAGTGGGTTTCGTCATAATAATTAAAGCTTTTCCGCAATTCTTAACACAGAGCTGCGCGAGCGAGGGTTCATTTCAATTTCTTGTTTGCTTGGCTTAATCGCTTTGCTCACCGCTTTCATATTCGCACTACCAAGAGCACGAATTTGCTCTTCCGTCATTGGAATACCGTGTGGCACTTCAGGCCCTTTGCTCTCTTTACGGATAAAACGTTTGACCATACGGTCTTCCAGAGAGTGGAAGCTAATCACAGATAAACGGCCTTCAGGAGCCAGAATGCTCGCCGCGCCTTTAAGTGCCGTATCAATTTCTTCTAACTCACTGTTGATGTAAATACGAAAAGCCTGGAAAGCACGAGTCGCAGGGTGTTTTTTCTCTTTAAAACTTTTCGGTGCGGCATCTGAAATCAATTTTGCCAGCTGACCAGTGCGAACCATTGGCTCATTTTCTTCGTCTTCACGGTAGGCAACAATCGCTTTTGCAATACGGCGCGCATGTTTATCTTCCCCAAACTCACGAATGACCCAAGTGATATCATCGAGGTCTGCTTCCATCAACCATTGAGATACTGGAACACCTGATGTCGGGTCCATACGCATATCTAGCGGACCGTCTTTCATAAAGCTAAAGCCACGCTCTGCGTCGTCTAACTGAGGAGAAGAAACGCCTAAATCCAGCAGAACACCATCCACTTTTCCAACTAGCCCATACTCTTCAGCATACTCAGCAATACCAGAAAATGGACCATGAATAATGGTGAAGCGAGGGTCATTGATTTTGCCTGCCTCAGCGATCGCTTGAGGGTCACGGTCGATACTGTACAGTCGGCCATTTTCACCGAGCTTAGATAGAATTGTCCGGCTGTGACCGCCACGGCCAAATGTTCCATCAATATAGACGCCGTCTGGTTTGATAGCTAAGCCATCAATGGATTCATTTAATAACACGGAAATATGTTGGAAGGTTTCGGTCATAGCTTTCTCGTTGAATGATCTTGAAGCGATTCTTTAGTGTACTGATTTCCTACATCATCGCCACCACAAGTCTAAAGTTAGACGTGATTTACGCCAAGTTTATTGGTAATGACATAGTTTGCGTCAATTAAATGCAAAAAACCCATCACTACCGAAGTAGAGATGGGTCTCGAATAGGTGGAGCCGACACATAAGCCGGGTTCTGTTCCGCTTGCGCGGCGGTAGCCATTCGTCTAGGCCAGCAATCACTCACTGGCTCGAGCAACCTACCCGCCTCCTTACGCGAGCAACGCAATGTGGAGGCCTATTTGGTCTTGCTTCAGGTGGAGTTTACCCTGCTACGAACTATTGCTAGTCGTCCGGTGCGCTCTTACCGCACCCTTTCACCCTTACCTGTGCCCTAAGGCCATCGGCGGTCTTCTCTCTGCTGCACTTGTCGTAGGCTTGCGCCCCCCAGGCGTTACCTGGCACCTTGCTCTATGAAGCCCGGACTTTCCTCCCCTTTGTCAGTCTCCCGAAGGACGTCAACGTCAGTCTCCCAAAGGGACTTCGACGTCAGTCTCCCGAAGGACATCAACAAAGCAGCGACTACCCAGTCAGCTCCGAGGGCGGATTGTATAGAGTTCTCACTTCAGAGTCTAGTTAGATCACAGATATGATGAAATGAATGCACTAAGTGATGACTTTTTAGTCAAGGTGCCAAAAATAGATAATAAAAAGGCCGATGCCTAAACATCAGCCCTCATTGACCATTTATCTCGCTAGCGGCACTTAGTCTAAGTTTTCTAAGCCCCATTTATATAACGCATTCTTCTTCAAGTTATGTATTTCTGCCACCAAAGCAGCTGCTTTTTTCAAAGGCAGCTCTTTGGTCAAAATGCCTAACGTGCGTAAAGCATCTTCAGGTAGTGAGTCGTCTGTTGTTTCACGATGGCCATGTACCAACAATACCATTTCACCACGCTGTTGGTTATCGTCACTTTTCACCCATTCAATCAGCTCACCTAACGGCATGCCTTGAATGGTTTCAAAGGTTTTTGTTAGCTCTCTTGCCAACACAACTTCTCTATCTGGGCCAAGAACGTCTAACATGTCTTGTAGAGAGTCTAAAATACGGTGCGGTGACTCGTAAAAAATACACGTACGCTCTACCGAAGCAATCTCTAGGAATTTATCCTTACGACCTTTGCTTTTCGGTGGTAAAAAACCTTCGAAGCTAAAGCGATCCGATGGCAAGCCAGAGGCACTTAACGCCGTAATGACCGCACAAGCACCTGGAAGAGGCACAACTCTAACGCCCGCTTGACGACATTTTGTCACCAAATGGTATCCTGGGTCGCTGATAAGTGGCGTACCAGCGTCAGAAACTAATGCGATAGACTGACCGGAAAGCAGCTTTTCTACCAAAACTTGTGCTTTTTGCTGCTCATTGTGGTCATGTAGAGCAAAAGTTTTGGTTTGAATATTGAAGTGAGACAGTAATTTGCCCGTATGTCGAGTATCCTCAGCGGCAATGATGTCCACAGTCGACAGAATTTCGATAGCACGTTGGGTGATATCCGCTAAATTTCCGATTGGAGTCGGTACGATATAGAGAGTTGGCCCCTCATTCGGCAACTTATTTTTATCTGTCATTTGTTTACCATCACTTCAACGATTAATATAGAGACAATTTTGTACAAAATTATAGAGAACTCACGGCAATGATTAACCATAAGAGACTCAGTGTACCACGCATACTTACTCCTGTTGCACTAGCAATTACGCTCGCCGCCTGTTCTTCAGGTCCAAGACAGCCTGATGGCGTTGATGTAACACTTGAGCCTACTCAGTCTGTTCAGAACTATATGATCCAAGCTGATAGCACGGAAGGCAGTTTACAAAATGACTGGTTGATCATGGCAACCAAAGCCGCGATTCAAGCAAACCAGTTTGATCAAGCAGAAATGTTGATCAAGCGCCTGGCTCGTCAACAGTTAACCGAAGTTCAGCAAGCAGAGTGGCAACTAGCGCGTGCGACCATACAGCAAAAACAGGGTAATTACTCTCAGTTGCTGCAATTGTTGAATTTTAAACCTTGGTGGAAGTTACCAAATGAGCAATGGAAAGACTATTACTTGATGCGTGCCGACGCTTATCAAGGTCTTAACCAAGCGTTTGAGGCAAACCGCCAACTGGTTGCATTTAGCCAATATGCATCGTCCGCGGAGCAGAGAGAGATTTCTAGCCGTATTTGGATGAACTTTGGCAGCTATTCCGAGTACGAACTGACCTCATTAGAAACAGAGCCAAATGAAGATGTTTTGGATGGTTGGCTACAACTCGCTATTTATGCGAAAACGTTGTCGGGCAACTTATCTCAACTAAAAAATACCCTAGAACGCTGGTTAAACGAGAACCCATCGCACCCAGCCGCTATCTACACACCAGAAGAGATTCAAAACATTCTCTCTCTAGACATCGTTAAACCAAACAACACCGCTTTGTTACTGCCGCTTACTGGTAAATTCTCGCCACAAGCGCAATTAATTCGTGATGGTTTTGTGTTTGCGATGATGAATGATCGTAACCGTGATCCAAGCGCTACCCTCACGGTAATAGACACTAATGCGTATAACGCCGACCAAATTAAACAACGTTTGATCAATGAAAACATCGACTTTGTTGTTGGTCCCCTAGAAAAAGAAAACGTTGAGCTATTGCACACAACCATGGATGGCTCAGAAAATGGTCCTACGATTCCAGCCCTTGCGCTAAATATTCCCGAAGATGTGCAACCAGATAGCAATATTTGCTACTTGGCATTATCACCAGAACAAGAAGCCGCACAAGCAGCGAAACACTTGTTCAGCGAAGGCTATAACTTCCCTCTGATCCTGGCACCAAAGGGCAGCTTTGGTGAGCGCGTAACTGAAGCGTTCAACAAAGAATGGCGCAAGTACAGCTCTAATAAAGTCGCAGCAAGTTATTTTGGCGACAAGCGCCAACTTCAAAAAGACATCAATGAAGTATTTGGTCTGCAAGAAAGCAAACAACGTATTGCTCAGATGCAATCACTAATGCGTATCAAGCTTGAAACACAGCCACGTAGCCGTCGTGATGTCGATGCGGTTTATATTGTTGCTAGAAGCACGGAACTGACTTTGATCAAGCCATTTATTGAGGTAGCGATTAACCCAGACGCCAAAGCTCCTCAAATTTTCTCTAGCTCGCGTAGCAACAGTGGCGGCGCGACTTACGAAGATCTAACAGGCATCATCTACAGCGATATCCCATTACTGATTGACCCAGACCCTAGCGTGACCGCTGAAATGAACGAGTTGTGGTCAGAGCAATCTAACATGGAAAAACGTTTGAAAGCACTGGGTATGGATGCGTATAAATTGATTGGGGAGCTGCCACAAATGAAGGTCGTTCCGGGCTACTCAGTTGGCGGCCAAACCGGTATTTTAAGTATCGACAATAATTGTGTTGTACAGCGTGAGCTAAGCTGGGCTGAGCGTGGGGCTCTTTAGCAAGCGCCAAATCGGAAATCAATATGAAGCTCTGGCGAAGCAATATTTACAACGCCAGGGCTTAAACTTTATTGAACAAAATTTTCTGACTAAGGTCGGTGAGATTGATTTAATCTTCCAACAAGGTGAAACTATTGTGTTTGTTGAAGTCAAATACCGTAAGAACAATCACTTTGGCTCGGCAGCAGAAATGGTGACGCACGCTAAAATGCGCAAGCTAGTCAAAACCGCACAAGTTTGGCTTAGCCAACAAAAGCGCTTAAAACACAATATCGATTATCGATTTGATGTCATCGCCATTCATGATGATGGGCGAGATATCAACTGGATAGAAAACGCAATCTCTGAAGGATAAGCGATGCTAGACAGCATTAAAGACAGCTTTACAGAAAGTATTCAAATTCAAATCGCAGCAGCAGAGGCGCTGCCTGATGCCATTACTCATGCAGCTCAAGCGATGGTGTCGAGCCTGCTTAATGGCAATAAAATTTTATGTTGTGGTAATGGCGGCAGTGCTTCAAACGCTCAACAATTTGTTTCTTGTCTTTTAAACCGTTTTGAAACTGAGCGCCCTAGCCTACCAGCAATGGCCTTAACCGCCGATAATACCACCCTAACCGCAGTGGCCAACGATTACCACTACCAGGAAATCTTCTCAAAACAGGTACGAGCGTTTGGTCAACCAGGCGACATTTTGCTTGCCATGTCGACTAGCGGTAACAGTAAAAATATTATCAAAGCGATGGAAGCAGCCGTAACTCGAGACATGACGATTATCGCGCTAACAGGAAAAGATGGCGGAGAGATGGCAGGACTGCTCGGTGAGAACGACGTCGAAATTCGTATTCCATCACACCGCACTGCACGTATTCACGAAGTACATATGGTAACACTCCATTGCCTTTGTGATCTTATTGACCAAGTGCTTTTCCCTGCTCACGAAGAGTAACCAAGACTGAGAGTCAGAATTATGATACGTAGCCTTGTTATCTTATTAACAGCATTGAGTTTAAGTGGTTGCGCAGGTTTGTTTATCGCAGGTGCAGCAACCACAGCGAATATTGTCACGGACACACGCACGACAAAACAAATCTGGCAGGACAATAACATCGAATTCGAAGTTGCGGCGATCGGCAATAAAGCACCGTTTAAAGGTGAAGTTCGTGTCGTTGCCAGTTCATATAATGGGACTGTAGTCCTTATGGGACAAGCTCCGACACAAGACCTTATCCTTGCTTTAGAGCGAAGGGCTCGAGAAGTTAGTGGTGTAAAAGTCATACACAATCAAATCAAACAAAAAGAGCCACTCACTGTTACCCAGATTAGCAATGACAGCTGGATCACAACCAAAGTAAAGTCAGCTTTGCTTACTGATTCTGAGCTTAATGGTGTTAAGGTTAAAGTGATCACCGAAGATGGCGACGTTTTTCTGTTTGGTTATGTCACGCCAGAGCAAGGCGATCGAGCGACAGAAATCGCGCGTAATATCTCAGGCGTAAAACAAGTCATTAAAGGGTTCCAATACGGCGAAATGGAGCCTGTTGAAGTAGACTTACCGAGTGACGGTGTACAAACAATAGAAAGTGAGGCAAGTACAGAAAGTGAAAAGAACGTCGAAGTCTTTACGATTAGTGAGTAATTTCCAAAGTCTGGCTTGAAATCATCTTCAACAAGTTAAAAAGAAAAAAGCAGCGTAACGCTGCTTTTTTATTATTTAATCACTCTTAAGCTTGGTTTGCCTTTTGGTCGAGGAGCATCGTCCTCTTCGGCATCTGAATCAGAAACTAACTCAGAAGGCTCATCGCTAACCGTTGTGAACGATGGGGATGATTCTTCCTCGGTCATCGCTTCTTCTTCGATGTGAGTGTACGCTTCTTCTGGTTCAAACATAGTACCAGCACCATTCTCACGTGCATAAATAGCTTGAACAGCATACACAGGCACGATCACTGAGTGCGGACGACCGCTAAAGCGAGCATGGAAGGTAATCGCATCATTACCTAACTCAAGATTACCCACTGCACGTGGCGCAATATTCAAAATAATTTGACCATCTTGAATAAATTCAACCGGGACACGCACCCCTGGCATTGTTGCATCCACAACCAAGTGAGGAGTCAAGTCATTGTCTACTAACCAGTCGTAAAATGCGCGAAGCATATACGGGCGGCGAGCAGTCATTTTTGCAATATCCATAACGTGTTTTAAATCGCTTAGCGAACTAGGCGCATTTCACGTTCAGCTTCAGTCAAAGAAGCAAGGAACGAATCACGTTCAAATACGCGGTTCATGTATACCTTGATTTCTTTTGAACCAGGGCCAACAAGATCGATACCAAGTTGAGGCAAACGCCACAATAGTGGAGCTAGGTAACAATCGATCAAGCTGAATTCTTCGCTCATGAAGTACTCATATTCAGCAAAAATTGGCGCTAACGTCAGAAGATCATTACGCAGCTTTGTGCGTGCTTTTTCTGATTCTTCCGCATTACCTTTCATCACTTTTTCAGCGAGTGAATACCAGTTGCGTTCGATACGGTACATCATCAAGCGGCTGTTGCCACGAGCAACAGGGTAAACCGGCATTAGAGGTGGATGAGGGAAACGCTCGTCCAAGTACTCCATGATGATTTTTGAATCGTAAAGAGCTAGCTCACGGTCAACAAGAGTTGGCACTGATTTATATGGGTTTAGCTCAACAAGCTCAGCAGGAAGTTTTGCTTCGTCAACAAGCTCAACTTCAACACTTACGCCTTTTTCAGCTAGTACAATGCGAACCTGATGGCTATACAAATCTGATGCACTTGAGAAAAGAGTCATCACAGAACGTTTATTGGCAGCTACAGCCATGGAGCCCTCCAGTACACTTACAAATAAAAACAATGGAGGCTAAGCCTCCATTGTACATCAATTAAAATTGGGAATTAGCACGGTATTTTAGCACAATTAATGCACATCGCGCCAATACTCTTTCTTGAGCATCACAACAACGATGGTTAGAAGCACTAAGAAGCCCATTACCCACCAGCCTAAAGCATGACGCTCAAGCTGCACTGGGTCACCTGAATAAACTAAGAAGTTAACGAGATCGCCAACCGCTTTGTCATATTCGCCTTCACTCAGCTCACCCGTGCCATCGGTTTCAGTACCAACAACAACTTGTACTTCTTCGCCATCTACGATTTTCGTATCGTAAATCGGCGTCGGGATGCCCTGTAGCTCTTCAAGTACATGCGGCATACCAACACTCGGGAAGACGATGTTGTTCACGCCGAATGGACGAGATGGATCAACATAGAAAGAGCGTAAGTAAGTGTATAACCAATCAGCACCACGAACTCGTGCAACCAACGTAAGATCTGGTGGTGGAGCACCAAACCAGTTTGCCGCTTGCTTCGGTGGCATAGCATTGACCATTAGATCACCGATTTTCGCTTCAGGATTGAAAATCAGGTTTTCTTTCATTAAGTCTGTTGGAATTTCCAAGTCTGTTGCTACACGCTCGTAACGCTGGTATTGCGTAGAGTGACAAGCAAAACAGTAGTTCATGAACAACTTCGCGCCGTTTTGTAGCGAAGCTTTATCCGTAAGGTCAACATTCGCTTTATCCAGCGGAACATTGGCCCCAGCTGCCATCGCTAGTGATGGCAACATAGCAAATAGAATTACAATCCACTTCTTCATTTGAATGTCACCCTCTCTGGTAATGGTTTGGTTGCTTCATTTTTGCTGTAGAAGAACAGCAACACAAAGAACATGAAGTAACACAAGCTAAAGATCTGAGATAGTAGTGTGTACGTTGGTGTCGCAGGTAACGCACCTAAAATACCCAGAGCGATAAAGGCGATAGTGAACTGTACAATATTCAATAGATGAAGTTTGCTACGGTAACGGTATGAACGAACTTTACAACGATCCAACCAAGGTAGAACAAACAGCACTGCAATTGACGCGCCCATTAGGATAACACCTAATAGTTTGTCTGGAACCGCACGTAAGATTGCGTAGAACGGCGTGAAGTACCATACCGGAGCAATATGCTCTGGTGTCTTCAGTGGGTTTGCAGCTTCAAAGTTAGGCGGCTCAAGGAAGTACCCACCCATTTCTGGGTTAAAGAACAGCACGTAACAGAAGAAGAACAAGAAACCAGCGACACCGACCAAGTCCTTAACCGTGCCGTACGGATGGAAAGGAATCGAATCAATGATGTCATATTTCTTCGTATAGTAATCGTGGAACTTGAATTGCGTTTTGTAATCGTCGCCCATTGAGCCTTTTGGCAGCTTAGTTTCGATACCATCCGGGTTGTTTGAGCCTACTTCGTGCAGCGCCAATACGTGCAGAACAACAAGAAGAAGCAAAACGATAGGCAGTGCAATAACGTGTAGTGCGAAGAAACGGTTTAGCGTTGCACCAGAGATGATGTAGTCACCACGAATCCAAAGCGTTAGGTCATCACCGATAACAGGAATAGCACCAAACAGGGAAATGATTACCTGCGCACCCCAGTATGACATCTGACCCCATGGAAGTAGGTAACCCATGAACGCTTCAGCCATGAGAACTAGGAAGATCAACATACCGAAGATCCACAACAGTTCACGAGGTTTTTGGTATGAACCGTAGATCAAACCACGGAACATGTGAAGATACACAACAACGAAAAACGCTGACGCGCCAGTGGAATGCATGTAACGCAGAAGCCAACCGTACTCTACATCACGCATAATGTATTCGATAGACGCAAATGCACCGTCACCTGAAGGAACATAGTTCATCGTTAGCCAAATACCCGTTAGGATTTGGTTAACAAGAACCAGCATCGCCAGAGAACCGAAAAGGTACCAAAAGTTGAAGTTCTTAGGCATTGGGTATTCAGACAAATGCTTTTTATAAGCATTCATTGCAGGAATACGCTTTTCAACCCAATCTAACATTGCTTGCATTATGCATCTCCCTCATCAACACCCACAATGAGTTTGGTATCGCTCAAATACATGTGCTTAGGAACGACAAGGTTCAACGGAGCAGGTACTCCTTGGAACACTCGACCAGCCATGTCGAACTTAGAACCATGACAAGGACAGAAGAAGCCAGATCTTACGCCCTGCACCTGCTCTGAGAAAGAGTCAGGTAGATAGGTTGGTGAACAACCTAAGTGGGTACAGAAACCAACTGCGACGAAAAACTCTTCCTTAATCGAACGAAACTCATTCTGAGCGTACTCAGGCTGCTGCTCCATTTCAGATTGTGGATCGCGAAGCTTATCACCGATCGATTTTAAGTTATCCAGAACGCTTTGAGTGCGGCGAACAATCCATACAGGTTTTCCCTGCCACTCAACACGAACCAGCTGACCTGGTTCAATTTTACTTATATCCACTTCCACCGGTGCGCCCGCCGCTTTGGCTTTAGCACTCGGATTCCATGATTTGATAAAAGGCACGGCGACGGCGACTGCCCCTAACCCACCAACAACTGCCGTTGTAGCGGTTAGAAAACGCCTGCGACCGTTATTTAAAGGCGCGTTGCTCATCCAAACATTCTCCCATTTGCTCCCTTTGGATCGTTATTATTCCGCTTATAAGAGCATGGCTAACAAATAATGAATTTAGTTCTATTTATTGGAGGGAAATGATAAAGAAAACCCTACTTTTTGACAAGATAAAGCTACCTTTTTGTAACATTTGTGAGGCAAATCGCTCGCGTCGTCACAAAAGCGGCAGAATTATAAAAAATTGATGTGATTTGTAACAAGAAAGCACCACATAGAAGCCCGGCTGAAAGCAGATAAAACCTTTTATCTTGGTAGTTTTCAGTTAATTACACAGAGAAATATTTCGTATTACGCGTTCAGCTTACTGTGTTTATATTTTCAATTTTGTAGCACGCAGAATGCTCAAAAAGGAGCGTAAGTCATTTTAAAACATGTTACAGGAAGAATAAGATACAAAGACATTCTTGCTGATGAATACATCTATGCTGCATCGCAAGAGAAAGCGTGGTGAGTCGCGATTAAATAAGGCACACATATAAAACGGCACTGGCAACCTTTCGACGAAGAGGACGAATAAGAAGGCCTGCTCGGAGTGTGATGATAAGTGAAGGCTGTTCGTTGCTTTAAATACAAAAAAGCCCGGCATAGAGCCGAGCTTTTGGTACACAGTTTCCAGAGTAACTCTGAAAAGCATAATTCCCGATAAGAGGAAATTAACGCTTAGAGAACTGTGGACGACGACGTGCTTTACGTAGACCAACTTTCTTACGTTCAACGCAACGAGCGTCACGAGTAACGTAGCCAGCTGCGCGTAGAGCAGGACGTAGAGACTCATCGTATTCCATAAGCGCGCGAGTGATACCGTGACGGATAGCACCAGCTTGACCAGAAATACCGCCGCCTTTAACTGTTACGTAAAGGTCTAGCTTTTCAGTTAGTTCAACTAGCTCTAGAGGTTGTTGTACAACCATACGTGCTGTTGGACGACCGAAGTATTCGTCAAGGTTACGCTTGTTTACTACAATGTTACCGCTGCCTGGTTTAATGAAAACACGTGCAGCTGAGCTTTTGCGACGGCCAGTGCCGTAGTATTGATTCTCTGCCATTTTCGAAATCCCCAATTAGATGTCTAGTACTTGTGGTTGTTGAGCAACATGGTTGTGCTCAGCGCCCGCGTAAACTTTTAGCTTACGGTACATAGCACGGCCTAGAGGACCACGTGGAAGCATGCCTTTAACTGCAAGCTCAAGAGCCATCTCAGGTTTACGATCGATCAACTTTTCAAAAGTGATAGATTTTAGACCACCTGGGAATTCAGAGTGACGGTAGTACACTTTGTTCTTAGCTTTGTTACCAGTTACAGCAACTTTCTCAGCGTTGATAACGATGATGTAATCACCAGTGTCAACGTGAGGAGTGTATTCAGCTTTATGTTTGCCACGTAGGCGAGATGCAATTTCACTTGCTAGACGGCCAAGAGTTTTACCTTCAGCGTCTACAACGTACCAGTCGCGTTTTACAGTTTCTGGTTTAGCAACGAAAGTTTTCATGCTAACAATAACCCGTTAATTAAATTTTAAACTTTAAAGGAACACCCAATAGTGCTCCCACACTGTCTAAGAGCCCAGTCATCACCCCTTCGAGTCGTTGGTACTCTCGACCTTCAATTTCGAAATAACTTCGATAATCAGGTCTGCAGTAACGGTGGGTCGCAGGATTATAGAGAAGAGCGAAGAAAAAATCATCTTTTTTTGCGCCAAATCACTAATTTTTTCTTCACTTTTTTAAGAATCCTTTGGATCTAGGCCAAATGTTCACGCGCGAGATACTCATGACTTTGCATCTCAGTAAGCCGAGACAAACAGCGCTTAAATTCGAACTCTAACTGCCCATCAGTATATAAGTCGGACATTGGCACTTCAGCAGAAATAATCAACTTAACATTGCGCTCGTAAAACTCATCGACTAGCGCGATAAAGCGTCTCGCCGCATCATCTATTTTTCGGTTCATTTGTTGAACATCTGCCAGTAATACAGTGTGGTAAATACGAGACAATTCAATGTAGTCATTTTGACTGCGAGCAGTTTGACACAACTGAGCAAACGACGCATGCAGCACCCCGTCGCTTGCTTCAATCACCGCTAGTTGACGGTGGTTAACTTCGATTTGATGAGCAACAAACTGACGCTCTCCAGTCAGCTGCTGATAATATTTGTTAAGGTTTATGCTAGCCTGCTCATCAAGCGGGTAATGGTATATTTCAGCCTGTTCTAACGTTCTTAAGCGATAATCAACGCCACTATCGACATTCAACACTTCACAACGTGCCAAAATCATATCGATAGCGGGCAAAAAGCGCACTCTTTGCAAACCGTTACGATATAAGTTCTGCGGCTCGATGTTTGAAGTCGCGACTAGGATCATCTGCCGCTTGAACATTTCTTGAAGTAGCGTTGCAAGGATCATCGCATCAGTAATGTCGGAAACAAAAAATTCATCAAAGCAAACCACATCTGCTTCTTCTTTAAATTTATCCGCCACTTTTGATAGAGGATTTTCGACATCACCTAACAGCTTCAACTCATCATGTACTCGATACATAAATCGATGGAAGTGGACGCGCATTTTTCTTTGGGTCGGTAAAGCATCAAAAAATGCGTCCATAAGGTAGGTTTTACCGCGACCTACCCCACCCCAAAAGTAAAGGCCTTTTGGTGGTTCAGGCTTGTCGATTTTTTTCCCCATTAGCTTTTGCCATTTGGAAAGCTGAGGCACAGGCGCTGACTGAAATTCAACGATAGCATGGTAAAGCTTGTCTAATGCAACGACCGCTTGATACTGAGCTTCATCACGCTGAAACCCGTGTTCTGCTATGTCTTTTTGATATTGTTGTAGTGGTGTCATCGTATTAAGTCGTATAGAGGTATAGAGAAAAGGGTTACCTCGGGGTCAACTTTGAGAATAGAGAGAAGTAGTTATCAGTCCCCGAAGACATACTGCTATTTTTCTTTATCGGCTGTTCAAGCCATAGTAACATGGACGAGCACCGCGTGTAACTAAGTAGTAAAAGACTTGTTAAAACAACTATAAGGAGCAGTTATGCCTTGGATTTATGCCATTGTGGGTTTGCTGGTCGGTACAATCGTAGGCGTAGTCATTAGTAGACTAACCACCCCTGAATACAAGAAACAAAAGTCTGTGCAGAAAGAACTTGAAGCGGCCAAGTTTGAATTAGAGCAACAACGTCAAGAGCTCGTCGATCATTTTGCACAAACCGCAGAAATGTTGGACACCCTAGGTAAAGATTACACCAAGCTATACCAACATATGGCCAAGACCTCTTCTGAGCTTTTGCCAAACTTACCAGAACAAGACAACCCGTTTGATAAGAAAACGGCAATGTCATCTGAAACCATTGCAGAAGATCAACCAGAGTTTAACGAACAACCAAAAGACTACGCTAATGGCGCCACCGGTCTTTTGAAGGATCAAGAGAAAGAAATCATTAATGCTCCCGAAGCGGTAACCGCAAAAGCATCATAATCCTCTCTTACTTCTATCTAGGGCCGATACATTTGTATCGGCCCTTTTTTGAACTTTTTCCCCTCACCTTCGCTCTAACTTGGATGTGCACTGCCTCCCCTTTTGATTATCCGAACTAGACCCTATATTAGTTATTAACAAAGTGAACGAAACGTTCGGATATTTCTTTTTGGCAGACATGTTTCAAGAGGAGTTATTGGATGAAAAAACCACTGCTTGCGCTCACCGTTCTATCTCTGAGTTTGGGTTCGATTATTGCCCCAGTTCAAGCCACTGCCGCATTACCTTTGAATGTGGATGGCCAACAGTTACCTAGCTTGGCACCAATGCTTGAGAAGGTGACCCCAGCTGTTGTGAGTATTGCTGTAGAAGGTAAACAAGTACAAACCAGCCGCATTCCCGAGCAATTTCAATTTTTCTTTGGCCCAGACTTTCCTATGGAACAAAGGCGAGAGCGCCCGTTCAGAGGTTTAGGTTCTGGTGTCATTATTGATGCGAAGAAAGGCCATATTGTCACTAACTACCACGTGATCAAGGGGGCAGATGAGATTCGAGTTCGCCTCTTTGACGGGCGCGAGTATGACGCTACGCTCGTTGGCGGTGATGAAATGGCCGATGTTGCGTTACTTAAATTAGAGAAAGCGAAAAACTTAACGCAGATTAAAGTCGCGGATTCCGACAAACTGCGTGTCGGTGACTTTACGGTTGCGATTGGTAACCCATTTGGGCTCGGTCAAACCGTAACTTCGGGTATTGTTTCAGCCCTTGGCCGCAGTGGCTTAAACGTTGAAAACTTCGAAAACTTCATCCAAACCGATGCCGCAATTAACAGCGGTAACTCTGGTGGTGCATTGGTCAACCTTAATGGTGAGCTGATCGGTATTAATACTGCGATTTTAGGCCCTAACGGCGGTAATGTGGGTATTGGCTTTGCGATTCCATCAAACATGATGAAAAACCTCACTGATCAAATTCTAGAGTTTGGTGAAGTCAAACGCGGCATGTTGGGTGTGCAAGGTGGCGAAGTAACCTCTGAGCTAGCTGATGCATTGGGTTACGAGTCGAGTAAAGGGGCCTTTATTGGTCAAGTCGTACCGGACAGCGCAGCCGATAAAGCAGGGTTAAAAGCCGGTGACGTAATTGTATCGGTGAACGGCAAAGCGATTAATACTTTCTCAGAGCTCCGCGCAAAAGTGGCAACACTGGGCGCAGGTAAAGAAATCACATTAGGTGTGGTTCGAGATGGTAAGAATAAAACCTTTGATGTAACGCTTGGCGAATCTACGAATATGAAAGCTAAAGCGGAGACATTACATGAGGGACTCAAAGGTGCGGAGTTAAGCAATACAACACCAAGTGATGTAATTCAAGGTGTTAAAGTATCGAGCGTTGCAGATAACTCTCCAGCAGCTCAATATCAATTACAACAAGGTGACATTATTATCGGTGTGAACCGTCAACGAGTGAAAAACCTTGCCGAGCTTCGTACAATCGTAGAGAAACACAAAGGTGTACTGGCTCTTAATATTCAACGTGGTGAACGTACTATTTATCTTGTCATTCGTTAACCACTTTCAAAGTGATAGAAAATAAGGTTTTCGATGCATAATGCTGAGTGATAAGGCTCGATCACTTTTCCTTATCGCTCAATAACTAATGAAAAGGGCAGCGCGATGACGTGCTGCCCTTTTGTTATTTTTCAATGTAATGCTATTCTTCATCTTCGATGCCATTTTGGCGCTCACGCATGGAGAGGATATGCTCAGCTTTTTATTACGTTCTGTCTTTTTAGGCTTGGCTACTGCCGCAGTGGTATTACTGGCGGTTCCATCTTTGCGCAACAACGTAATTCCTGCCGCGCTTGATCCTCAACCTGTTAATATCGCATCAGTCGAGTTGACGTTTAATCAAGCGGTCCGAAGAGCAGCGCCTGCAGTGGTAAACATCTACAGTCGTAAGTATGTTGAGAATGATCGCAGTAAACTCTCGACTCAAGGCCTGGGGTCAGGTGTCATTGTTAGTGAGAAAGGCTACATCATTACTAACTATCATGTGGTTGCTCAAGCTGATCAAATTGTTGTGGCATTACAAGACGGCAGAGCCGCAGCGGCTCAGCTCGTAGGGACAGACAAACGTACTGATATAGCCGTGCTGCGTGTCGAAGGTTCGAATTTGCCCGTAATCCCTCTGAACTCTAATTACAAACCACAAGTGGGCGACGTAGTACTAGCCATCGGTAACCCATACAACCTTGGACAAACCACAACGTTCGGCATTATTTCTGCCACAGGTCGTTCATCTATTAGCGACGGTCGTCAAGCATTCATTCAAACCGATGCCGCCATCAATGAAGGTAACTCTGGTGGAGCCCTAGTGAACACACAAGGCGAGCTCGTCGGCATTAACACCGCCTCTTTTCAGCAAGCGACAGACTTAGAAACTTACGGTATTTCTTTTGCGATCCCTGCGCCGCTAGCGAGTAAGATCATGCAGAAAATCATCGCTGATGGCCGCGTGATTCGTGGTTATATTGGAATCGACGGCCAAGACATTAATGCGGTCACTGCTCGCCTACTTGGAAATGAACACATAGGTGGTATTGTCGTACTTGGTATTGATCCAAATGGTCCAGCCAATGCGGCAGGCTTCCAAAAGCAGGACATCATTATCAGCATTGATGGCAATAAAGTGCAAGGGCGTCAGAGCGTTATGGATATCGTCACCGATTTACGTCCTGGCACCACCGTGGACGTCGGTATCATTCGCAAAGGAAAAGAGATGACCTTGAAAGTCACCATTGCCGAAGACAAGCAAGAAGCATAAAAAATCCCAGCCATTGGCTGGGATTTTTATTTGTGCGTTACTCGCTATCGCTCGGTGTTTCCGTCGTATCGGAATCATCTAGCTCAACTTCAATGCGAGTGACTCGCTGCAAACCTCTCGGTAATAACCCACCTCGGCGACCACGTTCGCCACGGAAGTTATCAAGATCAGACGGTTTAAGACCCAACTTTCGCTTACCCGCGTACAGCGTTAACGATGCACCTTTTGGTAAAGACATTAAGTGAGATAGTACTTCTTCTCGCTCTTTCGCTTTAGCAGCAGGAATGTTGATGATCTTATTCCCTTTACCTTTCGCCAGTTGTGGCAAGTCTTTGATTGGGAACAGCAGCATGCGACCTTGGTTAGTGATTGCTAAGATTTCATCAGAGTCTAAATCTTCAATCTCTTTTGGCGTCATGATCTCAGAGTTGGCAGGTAAAGTGACGAGCGCTTTACCACTGCGGTTTTTAGACAGCAAGTCCGCGCCTTTACATACAAAGCCGTAACCTGCATCTGAGCCCACCAGCCACAGCTGATCTTCTTCACTCATGATGACTTGGCGAATACTGCTACCAGCCGTAATATTCAAGCGACCGGTAATCGGCTCACCTTGACTACGAGCAGAAGGCAGTGAGTGCGATTCCAGAGAGTAACTTCGACCGTCACTACCTAGGAATACCGCAGGCTGATTACTCTTACCTCGAGCATGCGCTAAATACTTATCACCCGACTTATAGTTTAAGCCTTCGGCATCCACGTCATGGCCTTTCGCGTGACGAATCCAACCTTTCTCAGAAAGCACAACCGTGATTGGCTCACTTGGTACGAGGTCACGTTCAGTCAGCGCTTTTGCTTCTGCACGCTCAACCATTGGAGAGCGACGGTCATCACCGTATTTCTCTGCGTCTGCTTTGATTTCTTTTTTCAGTAGTGTGTTCAGACGACGCTCAGAACCGAGTAGCTGTTCTAGCTTCTCACGCTCTTTCTCTAGCTCGTCTTGCTCACCACGGATCTTCATCTCTTCTAGTTTTGCTAGATGACGAAGTTTGGTATCTAAAATTGCATCCGCTTGGATATCGGTAATACCAAAGCGTTCCATCAGCACCGCTTTTGGATCGTCTTCAGTACGGATGATCTCAATCACTTCATCTAGGTTGAGGTAAGCAACCAACAAACCTTCCAAGATGTGTAGACGAGCCATTACTTTGTCTAGGCGATGTTGTAGACGACGACGCACAGTCGTACGACGGAACTCGATCCACTCAGACAGAATTTGCACCAGACCTTTAACTTGAGGACGGTTATCCAAACCAATCATGTTCAAGTTAACGCGGTAACTGCGCTCAAGATCCGTTGATGCGAACAAGTGGTTCATCAACAAGTCACAATCGACGCGGTTTGACTTAGGCACCACAACGATACGCGTTGGGTTCTCGTGATCCGATTCGTCACGAAGATCGTCAACCATTGGCAGCTTCTTCGCACGCATCTGGTTAGCGATTTGCTCAAGCAGTTTGGCACCCGATACTTGGTGAGGCAAAGAAGTGATAACAATATCAGAACCTTCTTTATGCCAAACCGCGCGCATTTTGATGCTGCCACGACCGTTGCGGTAAATCTTCTCGATATCCGCTTGCGGCGAGATAATTTCTGCTTCTGTTGGGTAATCTGGACCTTTGACATACTGCATCACGTCCGGCAGTTCTGCTTTCGGGTTGTCGATCAAATGAATAGTCGCATCTGCGATTTCACGAACGTTGTGCGGTGGGATGTCTGTTGCCATACCAACGGCAATGCCGGTTACACCGTTAAGCAGGATGTGAGGCAGACGTGCTGGCAACATTTGTGGCTCTTTCATTGTGCCATCAAAGTTAGGTTGCCATTCAACCGTGCCCTGGCCAAGTTCGCCAAGCAATACTTCAGCAAACTTAGACAGTTTTGCTTCGGTATAACGCATTGCCGCAAATGATTTCGGATCATCTGGCGCACCCCAGTTACCTTGACCATCCACTAATGGATAGCGGTAAGAGAATGGCTGAGCCATCAATACCATCGCTTCGTAACACGCTGAATCACCGTGCGGATGGTATTTACCTAGCACGTCACCAACGGTACGTGCAGATTTTTTGTATTTTGCTGATGCAGAGAGACCAAGCTCTGACATCGCATAAATGATGCGTCGTTGAACCGGCTTTAAGCCATCACCAATGTATGGCAAGGCGCGGTCCATGATTACGTACATCGAGTAGTTCAGATAAGCGTCTTCAGTGAACTTGCGCATTGGCAATTGTTCGACGCCATCGTAGGTAATTTCTGTAGACATCCGTTACACCTCTGCCAAGTCGCCGTTGTTTTGTAGCCAAGAACGACGGTCATCTGCACGCTTTTTACCTAGCAGCATGTCCATCATTTCCATGGTCGCCGTAGAGTCGTCAATGGTTAACTGCACTAAGCGACGCGTGTTCGGATCCATGGTGGTTTCACGCAACTGAAGTGGGTTCATCTCACCCAGACCTTTGAATCGTTGCACGTTGATTTTGGCTTTCTTCTTCGACAAGCGCTCTAAAATGCCATCTTTTTCATCGTCATCGAGGGCGTAGAACACTTCTTTCCCGCAGTCGATTCGATACAGAGGCGGCATCGCCACATAGATATGGCCCGCTTCCACTAGTGCGCGGAAGTGACGAGTAAATAGAGCACAAAGCAGCGTTGCGATGTGAAGACCATCCGAGTCCGCATCGGCAAGGATACAGATCTTACCGTAACGAAGACTCTCGAGGTTGTCGCTATCTGGGTCAATACCCAAAGCAACAGAAATATCGTGTACTTCTTGAGACGCAAGAACTTGATCGGCAGAGACTTCCCACGTGTTCAAGATCTTACCACGCAGTGGCATCACGGCTTGGAATTCACGGTCACGTGCCTGTTTTGCCGAGCCACCCGCAGAGTCACCCTCCACAAAGAAGATTTCAGTGCGACTTAAGTCCTGTGCTGAACAGTCGGTCAACTTACCTGGCAGTGCTGGGCCGGACGCCACTTTCTTACGTACGACTTTTTTCGCTGCACGCATACGACGGTGTGCGTTAGCGATACAGACTTCTGCCAATTGCTCTGCGAGCTGAGGCTTTTCATTCAACCAAAGACTGAACGCATCTTTTACAACGCCAGAGACAAATGCCGCGGTTTGACGAGAAGACAGACGTTCTTTGGTCTGGCCTGCAAATTGCGGGTCTTGAATCTTAACCGACAGCACGTAAGAACAGCGGTCGAAAACGTCATCACCCGTTAGCTTCACACCACGAGGTAATAGATTACGGAACTCACAGAATTCGCGCATCGCTTCCAACAAGCCTTGGCGTAAACCATTAACGTGCGTACCACCTTGAGCGGTTGGGATTAGGTTAACGTAGCTTTCGGTGATCATCTCACCGCCTTCTGGCTGCCAAATTACCGCCCAGTTTGCCGCTTCGGTATCCGCCAAGAACTCACCAGTAAATGGTTCTTCAGGAATAACTGGATAGCCTTTTACACCTTCCGCAAGATAGTCTTTCAAACCATCTTCGTAGTACCACTTATAGTCTTTGTCATTAACTTTGTCGGTTAATGTGATTTCTAAGCCCGGACACAAAACCGCTTTTGCACGCAGGTTGTTGACTAAGCGCGTCACAGAGAAGTTAGCCGAATCGAAGTACTTCGCATCAGGCCAGAAATGTACGCTGGTACCGCGATTGCGACGACCACATGTGCCAGTTACGGTCAGATCAGACACTTTCTCGCCGTGTTCAAATGCAATTTCATACACTTGACCATCACGACGAACTGTTACTTCAACGCGTTTTGACAACGCGTTTACTACAGATATACCTACCCCGTGCAAACCACCAGAGAATTGGTAGTTTTTGTTAGAGAACTTACCACCCGCATGTAGCTTACATAGAATTAGCTCTACGCCTGATACTTTCTCTTCTGGGTGGATATCAACAGGCATGCCTCGACCATCATCGATCACTTCGAGTGATTGGTCAGCATGTAGGATGACTTGTACTTTTGAGGCATGTCCGGCTAGCGCTTCATCGACACTGTTGTCGATAACTTCTTGGCCCAAATGGTTTGGGCGCGCTGTATCCGTATACATCCCTGGTCGGCGACGTACTGGCTCTAAGCCATTCAGTACTTCAATGGCACCAGCATTATATTGTTCAGTCATAATACGGAATTATTCTCAAAGTTTACTTGTTGCCTGAGTATCACCAATGGGCGTACCCATACTCAGGAAACGAAAAAGCCACCCTGTTCACATCACTAAGAGTTTGTAAACATGATGCATAACAAAGTAGCCAGGGTCCTCGACCCTTAAGATCTTTTGGCAAAACATAGTCGGAAAGCATACC
Source organism: Vibrio sp. 1978 (assembly GCF_033344345.1). Classification (NCBI taxonomy): domain Bacteria; kingdom Pseudomonadati; phylum Pseudomonadota; class Gammaproteobacteria; order Vibrionales; family Vibrionaceae; genus Vibrio; species Vibrio sp. 1978. The sequence continues at coordinate 31,059 of NZ_JAWPOP010000010.1, read as the reverse complement.
GCCCATGTCAAGAAACGGTTGGATATATCAATAAAAACTATGAGCCTTTTCCAATCGCTTTCGAATTACAGTTCTAGAAATTCGATAATCTGTGCAGGATAACGCTCAAAGCCTACAAAACTGTGATCACCGCCTTGTTCTACTGTTTGCTTAGCGTCTGCAAACTTATCTACCGCTTGTCGATAGTCTAAAACCTCATCTTCTGTTTGTTGCAATAACCAAAAAGAATGTGGCGACGCGATGCTTTGTACATCAAGAGCTTTTAACTCGTCAATATGACAAGCTTCAAGTGTATAGGTTTCATGCGTATATGGGTTAGTTTGCTTACCCAAATAATCTACTAGCAACTCATAAGGCTTGACTGCGGGGTTGACCACTACCGCTTTAAACCCAAACTTGTCATTTAGCCACGTTGACATAAAACCGCCTAATGAGCTGCCCACTAGACCAATTTTATAGTCGTCTTTATATTGCTCGATAATATCCAACAACATTTTCGCCGCTTGCTGAGGATAACAAGGTAACTGGGGAACAATCACCTTGATATCAGGCCTATGTTGCTCGCAGTAGGCTCTCATCACATTCGCTTTCATGGAGAGTGGAGAGCTATTAAAGCCATGGATATAGAGAAGAAGTGAAGGTTTACTCATAGATATCTCGCACAAAAAAGCGAGCCCGAACAGAGAGCTCGGGCGCGTTAGTAGCCGTTAGAAGAGAAGTCTGGTTGGAACTGGCCATCAGGAAGCCGACCTACTTGGGTCGTAATATCGCCACAAGCGTGTAGTTGCAGCTCCCGCCAACCAGGCGAAGTGGTATCAAGGGCAAAATCATCCGAGTTAGGCTTAAACTGAACACAAGTTGAGGGTGTTGCCATCACTCGAATACCCTTGTGAAGCACATTCATATCTTGATGAACATGGCCACAGAGAATGCCTTTCACGTTATCAAAACGCTCGACAACCTGCCAAAACGCTTCGGCATCTTTTAAAGTATGTTGATCAAGCCACGCGCTTCCCACCAGTAACGGGTGATGATGCAACAAAACAAGTGTGTGTCTTTCTGGGTGTTCGGCTAGCTTTTCTTCGAGTAGCGTTAATTGCTGATCACTCAAGCGCCCATGAGGAACGCCAACAACTTGCGAGTCTAAAAGAATTAACTGCCAATGCTCGCCAAGCAACACATGCTCTGCGGCTTTGATTTGTGGCGAAGGCAAAACACTGCCCATATTAGGCTTGTAATCATGATTACCAGGTAGCCAAAAGCAGTCTTTCTCTAGCGGTTCAATGCCGTTGGCAAAGCGCTGATAAGATTCTGCACTATGGTCTTGGGAAATATCGCCCGTCGCCAAAATGTAATCAAACGCCACGTTGCGGCGTAAAACATCAGCAACAACAGCATTGAAGCTATCGACTGTTTTTACGCTTAGCAAACTTCCCTCATCGGTAGCAAACAGATGAGTATCCGTAATTTGTAAAAGTTTGATGCTGTCACTAGATGATTGCAAAATGAAAACCTGATTCGTCCACTATATCGTTATTTGTTATTTTCCTTTAGTGACGTGACGATCAATTGAAGGCAAGTGGTGTTCTACTGATACCACTTCGTAAACAAAACGTCAGCCATTCACCGAGGAATGTGTTTAATTGATGCTTTTCATCTTTCTGCATCAGTTGGTCATTGGGATAATCATACTTAGCTTTTATGCGAGAGAACTCTCCGCTTGAGCATACTTCGGCTACTCTCGCATCATGATAAAGCCTGACAGACATCGTCGGTAAAGGAAACACTGGCGTTTCATCACTCTGACATATCTCAACAACTGTGGTGTATTTTGTGATTTCATTCACGGTCAATTGGTAAACCATGTTCGCCGCTTGGTAGCAACGCACATCCCCAACTTCGGCAGAAGCAGGCAATAAGGCGTTCAACTTAGCGTAGTTGGTCTCATACGTTCTCATAAGACCAGCTAAATCAACATGATATTGTTGTTTTTCAGCCAATTGTGCCATTACTCACTCTCCACCGTTTGGGATAGTCCCCATTCTGACTTTAACTCTTGATGGTGTAATTGCAGCCATTGCAACGCAATAATCGACGCACCATTTTCAAATTTTCCGTCCTTCACCCATTGATACGCCGTTTCACGACTCATGACATGAACGCGGATATCTTCATTCTCATAGTCTAAACCATGAATGCCGTGCGCTTTAGACGCATCCACTTCACCAACAAAGACGTCTAGCTTTTCCGAGCAACCACCAGCCGAAGGATAATAGGACGTAACAGGTACAACGCGCCCCACCTGAATCCCCGCTTCTTCGACAGCCTCTCGACGAATTACGGCTTCAGCAGATTCATCGCGGTCAATCATACCGGCGACAATTTCTAGCTGCCAAGGGTGTTCATGTTCCAACGCGCCAATACGAATCTGTTCAATGATTACGACCTGGTCCGTCTTTGGATCATAAGGAAGCATCGCTGCTGCGCGACCACGCTCGAACATTTCTCGTTCGACAACTCCACTCCAACCACCAGCAAATAGCCTATGCTGAAAGCGGTATTTCACCATTTTGAAAAAACCTTCAAATAAGGTTTCTTTCGAGATGACTTTTACATCTCGCGAAGTAAAATCTTGTTGTTGTTTGTCACGCTGTTGCATTCAACACCTCTCTGAGTGAATCCTGTAGTTTACTCATTGTTATTCGCTTGCTCAAAGGACTTGGCTCAACTTTTTGTATAATAGTTACAAATTAATTTAAGTCTTTGCTAAAAATTTATTGCACAAGTGGATAATTACGTGTAAAAAAGTGCAAACTTTAGAGTAAATATCGTGCAAATTGAGTTAAACTACTGAGAATTAACCAATCTATGGACCGCGGGAATAGAAAATGAAAAAATTGCTTCCACTATTTATCAGTGCAGCGCTAGGTAGCATGAGTACGTCTGCGTTCGCAGACTCTTTGGCTGAAATCTACGACTTGGCAAAACAAAATGATCCACAATTGCTCAGTGTAGCAGCACAACGTGACCAAGCTTTCGAAGCAATCACCTCAAGCCGTAGTGCTCTATTACCACAGATCAACCTTACTGCGGGTTACAATTTAACTCGTGGTGATACTGAATACGATTCAAATCTAATTAGTGACGTATCAAACGATGGCAACGCGCTAACCGCTGGCGTTAGCTTTTCACAAGCACTTTACAACCGCGCATCTTGGATCTCTCTAGATACTGCTGAGAAAAGTGCTCGCCAAGCAGACGCAACTTACGCAGCGACGCAACAGGCACTGATTCTTCGCGTGTCACAAGCGTATTTTGAAGTTCTACGCGCACAAGATAATCTTGTTTTCGTACGTGCAGAAAAAGCCGCGGTTGGCCGTCAACTTGAGCAAACTAAACAACGTTTTGAAGTAGGTTTGTCTGCAATTACTGACGTGCATGACGCACAAGCTCAGTACGACCAAGTGCTAGCGGACGAAGTGTTGGCAGAAAACGCGCTAACTAATAGCTACGAGTCACTGCGTGAAATTACAGGCCAAGAGCACAAAGATCTCAACATTTTGGACACTGGCCGCTTCACTGCTAGCCCATCGACCGTACCAGCTGAATCGCTCATTGATGAAGCAAAAACCAAAAACCTGACCTTGCTATCTTCACGTATTCTTCAAGACATTGCGCGTGACAATATTTCACTAGCAAGCTCTGGCCACCTACCAACGCTCTCTCTAGACGGTGGTTACAACTACGGTGATACTTCTCATAGCTCTCGTGATAACACGACAGACAACTTCAATATTGGTGTGAACCTTGCAGTACCGCTATACACAGGTGGTAACGTAACCTCTCAAACCAAACAAGCTGAATACGCGTACGTGGCAGCAAGCGAAGATCTTGAAGCACAGTACCGTAGCGTAGTAAAAGATGTTCGCGCACAAAACAACAACATTAACGCCTCTATCGGCGCATTACGTGCGTATGAGCAAGCGGTTATTTCTGCACGCTCTGCACTAGAAGCAACAGAAGCTGGCTTTGATGTAGGTACTCGTACTATCGTTGATGTACTGGACGCGACTCGTCGTCTATACGATGCGAACAAAAACCTATCGAACGCTCGTTACGACTACATTTTAAGTGTTCTTCAGCTACGCCAAGCAGTTGGTACGCTAAGCGAACAAGACATCTTGGACGTTGATGCAGGTTTGAAAGCGGCAAAATAACCGCTAACTGAATACTTCAGGTCTTAATAAATAAAAAACGCCAGTTGAGTTATCAGCTGGCGTTTTTTATTACTTGTAGTTCAGAGCCTAAAAGTGTCTCTGAGCATCAAGTATCAAAAAGGCCGCACTTAGCGACCTTTATGAGCAAATAGCATTTCAATGCTAACAAACAGCAGGCTTAGCCCTTACCGCCTTTGATTGCATTAATGATTTCACTGGTCGAGCAGCCATCTTCAAAGTTCAATACACGAACTTCACCACCCGCCGCAATGACTTCTTTACCACCAGCAATCTCTTCTGGTTTGTAGTCACCGCCTTTTACTAGCAAGCTTGGTAGAACTTCTGAGATCAAACGCTGCGGCGTATCTTCACTAAATGGTACAACCCAATCCACAGCGCCCAAACCTGCCAACACCGCCATGCGGCGATCGGTTGGGTTTACCGGACGACCAGGGCCTTTAAGGCGTTTTACTGACTCATCGGTATTTACCGCAACGATTAGGCGATCGCCCAGTTCAGCAGCATGGTTTAAGTAAGACACATGCCCAGCGTGCAGAATATCAAAGCAGCCATTTGTCATAACGACTTTCTCGCCACGAGCTCGTGCTTTTTTCACCGCTTCGATCAGTGCTTTTTCTGAAATCACACCGTAATCCGTGTCTTGGCTGCCATGTACCGCTTCTGCTAATTCAATCTCAGAAAGCGTTGACGTGCCTAGTTTACCAACTACAACACCTGCCGCTGCGTTTGCTAGTGCACACGCTTCTTCAAATGATTTGCCTGCGGCAACAGACGCTGCCAATACAGAGATAACCGTGTCGCCCGCACCTGTCACGTCGTACACTTCTTTCGCTTGAGTTGGAAGGTGGAACGGTTCCTGACCACGACGAATCAAGGTCATTCCGTTTTCGCTGCGTGTCACTAAAAGCGCTTCAAATTCAAACTCTTCAACCAAAGCCAGCGCTTTCTCTACTAGCTCTTGGTCAGATTTCACTTTACCTACAACGTCTTCGAACTCTTTCATGTTTGGCGTAAGAAGTGTTGCGCCACGGTAGCGTTCAAAATCCGCACCTTTCGGGTCAATGAAAACCGGAATATTTGCTGCGCGCGCTTTTTGAATGTATGCCTGAACATGCTCTAACGAACCTTTTGCGTAGTCAGACATAATCACGGCTTTAACGTTTGGCAGTGCGGCATCCATACGCGATAGCACAGGTGCAGAATCTGTGTTTTCAAATTTGTCTTCGAAGTCGAGGCGGATCAGTTGTTGTCCACGGCTCATTACACGAAGCTTCGTAATCGTTGGGTAATCAGGCAGCGCAACGAAATCGCACTTCACATTGAGCGAGCTCAGCGTCTCCGTCAGCACTTTTGCAGGCTCATCTTCCCCAGTTAGACCAACAATGTGAGCATGGCCACCTAATGATGCGATGTTCATCGCAACGTTCGCAGCACCACCAGGACGCTCTTCATTGTTTTCTACTTTTACAACAGGAACCGGCGCTTCAGGAGAAATGCGCCCGGTTGGGCCATACCAGTAACGATCTAGCATGACATCACCGATGATGAGCACACCAGCGCTGTTGTAATCAGGTAGAATTGGTTTCATTGTTGGTCTCCAAAAATTAAATCGAAGTGAGTTTATCACAGCCCTTATCGAGGCTAAATATATGGTCTTAACTGAACCACTGATTCCAAGCCTGTTTTACCCACTCCCTTTCGGCAACAAACTTATCTTCCACCACATCAGCGTCTAAATTGAGTAGATTTCGGCGGTGTATTTCGTTGCGCATTGTCGTGTAAGCACGTATCAACTGCATTGCTTGGTCTTCGTCCATAACATCTTGCGCAATGAGCGTTTCAAAGATGCGCACATTATCACACCAACGCGTCAATTTCGGCTTATCGTGACTATAGTTGAGCACTAGGTACTGAGCGAGAAATTCGATATCGGTAATCCCACCTACATCTTGCTTGAGCATAAAGCGGCCTGGCTTTTTCCCCCCAAGATGACCGCGCATTTTTTCTCTCATTTCGACAACGTCTTTTTTCAGTTCAGCTTGATCGCGTGCTTTGCACAGCACATCATGCCGCGTATTGTGAAATGCAATTGCCAGTGGTTCATCACCATAAATCATGCGCGCGCGGACAAGTGCTTGATGCTCCCATGTCCACGCGTCTTGATGTTGATAGTCGTCGAACGCGTCCGTTGGACTAACCAACAAACCCGATGCACCGGACGGACGCAATCGGGTATCGACCTCGTATAAAATACCGGAAGCGGTGCGAGTGGAGAAAATATGAATGATACGCTGTGCTAAACGAAGGTAGAACTGACGACCATCAATCTCTTTTTTGCCGTCAGTGTAGACATTGACTGGGCAGTCATGCATGAAGACAATATCCAAGTCGGAGTTATAGCCGAGCTCCCACCCTCCGACTTTACCATAGCCAATTACAGCAAAGCCTTTACCTTCACGATCTTTCACATGCGTTGGCTCGCCGTACTTTTCAGACACTTGCAACCAAGCCTGACTGATCACCGCATCAACGATAGCTTCCGCTAAATAAGTTAAATGGTCACTCACTTTCATCACGGGCAATGCGCCAGCAATATCTGCCGCTGCAATACGCAAAATACAAATTTGCTTAAACTGACGCAACGCTTCCATTTGCTGTTCCATATCATCTTCAGGAATACGCGCCAAATAATCACGTAGCTCTGTACGGTAACTGTCTAATGGAATGGGATTGTACAGCTGCGCAGGGTCGATCAACTCATCAAGCAAGATAGGATAACGAGACAGCTGCTCTGAAATCATTGGGCTTGCGGTACACAAACGTACGAGCTGCACCAGAGCCGCTGGATGCTCATCCAATAATTCCAAGTAAGTCGTGCGAGTGCAGATGTTGTGTAGCAAGTGAAGTACACGAGATAAACCAAACTGTGCATCAGGATGGGCAAAGACCGCATCAAACACTTTCGGCATCAAACGATTGAGCACTTCGCGTCCACGTGGGCCTAACGTTTTTTTGGCCAGATCGGTTTTAAAGTTGATGATGGTTTTCGCGCATGAAGCAAAGTCTTCAATCTGAATATCCTGCTGCAAGATATGCTCAAGAACATCTTGTTTGTCGGCCATATCCCATAGCTCATGAAAATGACGAGCAACGGTAGTCCCCTCGTCTTCTTCATCATCACCAATTAGTGATTCAAAAACTTGGTGAACATTTGCCATATGCTGCTGGGTTTGCTCAATCAATTGCTCCCAACAGCTCATTTTCATCGCGGTGGCGAGCTTTAAGCGTTCGGTTTCGCAATCAGGCAGCGTCTGGGTTTGCTTATCCGCCATTGCTTGCAACAAGTTTTCTAATTGACGCAAGTACTTGTATGCGGCTTCTAGATCGCTGACTTCTTGTGGAGTAAGCAATGCCAGTTCTTCAATGCCTTGCAGCGTTTCCAACAGCCCTCGATTACGTAAAGAAGGTTCTCGACCACCTCGAATCAATTGAAAAACTTGAGCGATAAATTCAATTTCTCGAATGCCACCCGCACCTAGCTTAATGTTGTTATTCAACCCTCGGCGGCGAACCTCGCTACTGATCATCGACTTCATTCGACGCAAAGATTGAATCGCACTGAAATCAATATAACGACGAAAAACAAAAGGGCGCAGCATTTGGCGTAGCTCTTGATACTGCGGGTACATCTCACATCCCATCACCCGAGCTTTGATCATCGCGTAACGTTCCCAATCTCGCCCCTGCTCTTGGTAATAATCTTCAAGTGCGGCATAGCTCATTACCAAGGGGCCACTTTCTCCAAATGGGCGAAGTCGCATGTCGACGCGGTAGCAAAAACCATCGAAGGTTTGTTGGTCGAGCGCTTTGATGATGCGTTGACCAAGACGAGTAAAGAACTGGGCATTGGCAATGCTGCGGCGTGCGCCTTGGGTTTCGCCATTCTCTGGATACGTGAAAATTAGATCAATATCGGAAGAAAAGTTTAGCTCGCCACCACCCAGTTTCCCCATGCCGATAATTAACATCGGCTGCACTTCACCGTCCTCACTTGTTGGCGTGCCCCACTCCTGACAACACACTTGATATTGCCATTGATAGGTTTCAAAAATCATCGCTTCTGCCAACTCAGATAAGTGGCTTAAAGACGTCTCTAGAGACCATGCATGCGTGAAATCCTTCCACGCAATGTACACCATTTCTCGATTGCGAAACTGACGCAATACGCGATGACCAGACATCTCATCAGGACATTGTTCCAACAGTTCAGCAAGGCGTGAGCGGTAAGACTCCTGACGACTTGGCTGCGCTAACATACTTGGCAACTCACGGGCTAGGACTTCATCGCGATGAATGGCTTCAGTTATAAACTGGCTTAAGCCCGCCACATAACGAAATTGCTGCGCAACCTCATCGGGCCAAAGGGGAAAATAACCTGCGTCTTGGGCGTTTTGTACGGCAGATTCAGCGATAGAAATCAGTGGCGAAGGCAGCTGCATTTTTCTTCCTTGTTTGAAAAGCACGGTAACTCATTCTTTATACCAGACTGAAAGCAAATAAAAACGCCCACAAAAGGTTTGTGGGCGTTTTATCAAAAGTTCGGGATCGAATATTAAACTTGGAAAGATTTGATCTTCTTGTCTAGCTCACCTGCATTATTTTGCATCATTTCAGAGGTTTCTAGCAGCTCGGTAACAACAACAACTGAGGCTTCAACCAACTCACGTACATTGGTGAGGTTTTGGCTCATCTCTTCTGCAACACTGCTTTGCTGACCAGACGCCGTCGCGATCTGGAAGTTCATGTCATTGATTTGCGTCACTTGCCCAACAATACCATCGAGCTCAGATCCAGCATTAGAAACCAGCTCGTTTCCATCTGCCGCTTCTACAACGCTTTTTTCCATGAGTTCTACCGCAGATTCAGCACTGGTTTGCAGCTGTGCGATCATCTCTTGAATTTCTACCGTCGCTTGTTGTGTACGTTGGGCAAGGTTACGAACTTCATCTGCAACCACAGCAAAACCCCGCCCAGCCTCGCCAGCTCGCGCCGCTTCAATCGCCGCATTCAGTGCAAGCAGGTTGGTTTGTTCAGAAATGCCTTGAATCGTCCCTACAACGCTACCAATGGCTTCAACACGTTCTTCAACTTGGTTAACCGCTTGTGCCGATGAAGCGATATCCGACGAAAGTTCACTCATTTTCGCCATTGTACTTTGCAAGAACTGCTGACCAGAAATTGCTTGTGCGGAAGCTTGCTCTGTTAGAGAAGATGCCGTCTGGGCATGTTCCGCAACCGTTTGGACCGTCGACGACATTTCACTCATCGCCGTAGCAAGTTGATCAATTTCGTTAAACTCTTCTTGCGCCGATTCCTTCGTTTCCGACATGCTCAGCGTCATGACTTCGGTGAGCGTTGATAATTCATCAGACGCATTAATTTGCATTTGAATAACATCGTGCAATTGTCGACGTGTCTTTTCTAATTCACGTGCCACGTCTCCGTATTCATCTTTACAATCCATACCAAATGGAACAGAGAGGTTCTTGCTCGCCATCAGTTTGATCGCGTCGCTCAGATACTGTGTTTGACGCAACATCACTCTAGCCGCCGCTAATAAGAGCACGACAAAAACCACAATCAATAAGGCGGTTTGCCAAGCAACTTGCGTTAAATATGCTTCATAATGCTGTTGGGCAACTTGCGCGTTTTGTGTCGCCGCTAAAAGTGAGTCGTAAAAAGTGTTTGCGTCCCACAGTTGTTTTGCCACGATCAGGACAGTACTGAAGACCATCAACATGACCATTTTAGGCACCAGTCGAATGTCGGATATGACCCTTTCCCATGGCTTAAATGCCAGCTTTTCCATTGTCAGTTCTCCACCGAGTCTTATATAGTCTTTATCTATAATCTTTATATTACTTATAGTTATGTTCGCGCTTTGCGTGGTTACGCGATTTATTTTGAGCTTCGTATGAAAAACAATGATATCAAAGACAGCACACGACCGATGGGCCTGTTGTCACTAATATTGTCTTTTATGGCACTATTTGTGATCTCTGGCTTGTTGTTTTTCCCGATCGATCACGAAACCCGTCAAGTTCTTATCGGTCTGGATTTCATAATCTGTAGTATTTTTCTACTACAGCTCACCATTGATTTGATCCGGTCCACAGATCGCTGGTTATTCCTTAAACGTCATTGGATAGATTTCGTGGCGAGCATCCCATTGATAGAGCCCCTGCGCTTTGCTCGTATTTTTCATATTATGCGAGTGGTATTAGTACTGCGTTCGTCAAAGTTCATTTTGCATCAGCTCAAAGAAAACCGCCGCGAAACTACGGTCGCCTCTATACTGCTATTGATGGTTATCCTCATAACGCTCGGTTCTAGTGCAATGCTGTTTATCGAAGCGAAAAACCCAGAAGCGAATATTCGCACTGGCGCCGATGCTTTGTGGTGGGTATTTGTAACGATCTCAACGGTTGGTTACGGCGATCATTATCCTGTGACCTCCATAGGAAAGTTTTTGGCTGTCATCATCATTGTTTGCGGGGTGGGTATCTTTGGTATGATCTCGGGTCTTATCACCTCTATCCTTACTGCCCCAACGAAACAACAGACACACAGTTCAATCAATAAAGAACGTATGCTCGAGCAGCTCCTAACCCAACAAGCGCAAATACTAGAACGACTCGATTTCATGGAAAAAGAGCTACAACAACGTAAAACAGAGACAAAAAAATAGGACCATGCGGTCCTATTTTTTTGTCGTTACCACCAGAACGATCATTCACGCCAATAAGGCTGTACTTCCATACTGATCGCTCGGGTTTGATCCATTGCATGCAAAATTGAGCGCTCTTGACGGTGCAACCAGCGTTCTAACTGCTCTTTTTCTGCATCTTCCAGCATATCAACCAACGGGAGCAAGTGGTTCAGCATTAGCAGATCATCGATACCATGCACCAGATCCGCCCATGGTAAACGGAAGCTGTTACGCTCATCCGAGTTATACAAACTCGCGAAACCAATACCAGTATAGAGGTTACGCAATAAGCGATAACGCTGATCAACGTACTCTTGCGCCGTCAAATCGCGCTCTGCTGGGAAAGCTTCCATTAGCTCAGCCCAAGTGCGATCGAGCTGAGTAACTGAAAACGGCATGATATTACTTGCCATTTTTTCACGTGCTTTTTCATCAAGAAATGGCTGCCAACCGCGCGCTAAGATCCAGCGGCTTAGATCCAGCAGTAACCCTGTGTAACGCGCGGAATTGAGCAACCCTAGCACTTCTTCACGGCTTGGCAACTCTTGTAACTGCTGAGTCAACTCAGATACTAAGAACTTACGTGCATCCAACTTGCGCAGCACATTGCCTTTGTCATCTAAAAGCTCTTCAAGGTGTGCATGCTCATCCAACCAACTCAGTTCTTCTTCCAACCATTTAAGCTCTTGGCGCAGAATCGCGCTCGCGCGACGAGGGACAATCCCGCCAAAAATGGTCAATGTTTGACGAATGAAACGAATGGCATTACTGATTTCACGCAGTGCTTCCACGCTGTCACGCTCAGCATAAATTTGCTCGTGATAATGCCAATGAGACAAAGCGTGCTCTAAAGAGTTGATCAAGCAAAATTCAACGGTATCCGTCGGACTACTGTCCACAAGTGCCAATGATTTTACTTCATCACCCGCATAACCGCTTGCAAGTCGATAACCTTTCGCCGCTTTGCTCAAGTTACCCAAGCGCATACCACCTTGCTCGCAAAAGCTGCGTGCCAGTGTGAATAAAGCTTCGGTTTGGCCAGACTTAAGTTCCAGTTCAACTTCGCAAATTGGCTCTTGCTTCTCTTCTTCGTCTTCACCTTTGGCTACAACTAAGCCTTGGTCAAAAGCAACTTCAATCTGACTGCCATCGGGCATGCCAATCAGCCATTGTTCACGTGTGAAGTTGGTCGAGAATAATGGCATAAGCTCGGATTGCAGCGTTTCTGCATCTTTACCTGGAGGCCAAATATCTAGAGGATGAAGCGACAGATTAGGCTCGTCGCTAGTGTGCTCAGCATTGTATTCTGGTCTTTGATGTAAGCCTGCGACGACGCGTCCTGCTGTCTTTACGGTTTGGACGAATACATCATCAAAACGGCGAATTCTTAAACCAATGTCGTGCTTTCTGAGCCATTTATCGGCAGTATCAAAATAGGTGTTACCCAAGTCACGACAACTATGCTGAAGTACTTTTGTCTCAGAAATTTTTTCTTTTAAAGTTTCTGAAAATTCAGGAGAAACAAAAAACTTCAGTTCTATTTCGGTTTCCATAGCTATACCTTTCAAAGCAGATAGAAACAGGATATTGCGTAATTTCTCACACGGCAAGAGAGAAATATCGCCGGAATGATGATCTAAAACAGTTTTAATGAGCGATTTAATGCGTTACCATGCGCGCCTTTATAGCCATCGTTCAACATTTCGCCAAGCACTCAGAAATGGTGTATGTTTTTTTAAGGTTATAGTTATTAGGTTGAATGACCATGCCAGTAAATACAATTATGGGGTTATTTGCAAAGTCCCCAATTAAGCCTTTGCAACGCCACGTTGTGTGTGTCAACGAATGTTGTTCACACTTGGTGAAATTCTTTGAAGTATCTTCAAAGGGTGATTGGGAAAAAGCAGCAGAAATCCGTGCACAAATTTCTCACCTAGAGAAAGAAGCGGATGTGCTGAAACGTGAAATCCGTCTAAAACTGCCTCGCGGTTTGTTCATGCCAGTCGACCGTACTGACATGCTTGAGCTTTTGACTCAACAGGACAAACTTGCAAACCTGGCAAAAGACATTGCTGGCCGTGTATATGGTCGTCAACTTGTCATCCCTGAGGCTCTCCAACCAAACTTCCTCGCTTACGTTCAACGTTGTCTTGATGCTGCCGATCAGGCGCAAAAGGTAATCAATGAACTTGATGAATTGCTAGAAACCGGCTTCAAAGGCCGTGAAGTGACGCTCGTCGCTGAAATGATTCATCAATTAGACGTTATCGAAGATGATACCGATGCCATGCAGATTGAACTTCGCCAACAGTTGATGGTGATTGAAGCTGACATGAACCCTATCGATGTCATGTTCCTGTACAAGATTCTTGAATGGGTAGGTGGTATTGCCGACCAAGCGCAGCGCGTAGGTGCTCGTTTGGAAGTCATGCTATCTCGATCTTAAAACATAAAGTTAACGACATAACGAAGAGCATAATTAACACGTGTCATAGGGACGATGACTATTTTCATCGTCTTATGGTTTGGCGCGCGTAAAATTTTGTTCCGCTTGTTATAAAACAACTAGGTATTACGATGGATATCCTTGCGAACTACGGCACTGTCCTGATTATTGTTGCAGCGATTTTTGGTTTCATGATGGCGATTGGTATTGGCGCGAACGACGTTGCTAATGCGATGGGTACATCTGTAGGTTCAAAAGCGCTAACTGTAAAACAAGCTATCATCATTGCGATGATCTTCGAATTTGCAGGTGCTTACCTTGCAGGCGGTGAAGTAACCGACACTATCCGTAAAGGTGTAATCGAAACTTCTTTATTTGCTAGTCAACCAGATGTTCTTGTCTACGGCATGATGTCTGCGCTTTTGGCAGCAGGTACATGGCTGCTTCTTGCCTCTTACATGGGCTGGCCAGTATCAACGACTCACTCAATTATCGGTGCAATCATTGGTTTTGCGTGCGTATCAGTAGGTACTGAAGCGGTTGACTGGGGCAGCGTTCAAGGCATTGTTGGTAGCTGGATTATTACGCCAGTGATTTCAGGTTTCTTTGCTTACGTTATCTTTGTCAGCGCACAACGCCTGATTTTTGATACAGAGAACCCTCTGTTTAATGCGAAACGTTTTGTACCTGTTTACATGTTCATCACAACAATGGTGATTGCACTTGTAACCATCAAAAAAGGTCTAAAACACGTTGGTCTTCACCTGACCAATGGTGAAGCCTGGATGTGGGCAGCTGCAGTTTCAGCACTTGTGATGATTGGCGGCTACGTATACATCCAGAAAAAATTCGCTAATCGCGAAGAAGACCGCAGCTTTTCTGGCGTGGAAGGTATCTTCAGCGTTCTGATGGTTATCACCGCTTGTGCGATGGCATTTGCACACGGTTCAAACGACGTTGCAAACGCCATTGGTCCACTGTCTGCTGTCGTATCGACTGTTGAACACATGGGCGAAATCAGCACGAAAAGCACCATCGCTTGGTGGATTCTACCTCTTGGCGGTATTGGTATCGTGGTCGGTCTTGCAACACTGGGTCACAAAGTAATGGCAACCGTTGGTACAGGCATCACTGAGCTAACGCCTAGCCGCGGTTTTGCAGCACAGCTAGCAACAGCATGTACGGTAGTTCTAGCGTCTGGTACAGGCCTGCCAATTTCAACCACTCAAACATTGGTTGGTGCGGTTCTCGGTGTTGGCTTTGCTCGTGGTATCGCAGCACTGAACCTAGGCGTAGTTCGTAACATCGTGGCATCATGGATCGTTACACTACCAGCGGGTGCGTTATTGGCCGTAGTATTCTTCTACGGACTTCAAGCGATGTTCGCTTAAGACACTCGTCAATAGAATGTAAGCGCTTTGTCATTATTGACTCAAACGCACAGAAAGGGAGGCTTTGCCTCCCTTCTTTGTTGCACCGAAGTTTGAAACTGCATACTATTCGTCTATTTCCGGCTCCAATCATTCGGTGCCAACGCTGTCTCCAAGAAAAATCGTTAAGGGATTTACTGTGAAAAAACTAATCATCACGGTTTTGTTTACTTTGCTAGCAGCGCCAGCGGCCCTAGCAGCAGACCGTTATATTTCTGATGACCTCTTCACTTTTATGCACTCAGGTCCAAATAACACCTACCGTATTATTGGTAGTGTTAACGCCGGTTCTAAAGTACAACTGATTAAAACCAACCGAGATACTGGCTACACGCAAGTTCGTGATGACCGTGGTCGCACTGGTTGGGTACAAAGCAAGTTTGTGACAAACCAAGAGAGCATGGCAATTCGCCTTCCTCGCATTGAGAAAGAGCTAGCCGAAGTAAAAGAGCAGCTTGCTAATGCTCGTCAAACTTCTGATGCAGAGAAAGCAGGTCTTGTTACCTCTCTCGAAACACGTAACCAACAAATTTCAGATCTAGAAAATAAATACTCTGAGATCAGTGATCAGCTTACTTCTGTTGAAACAGAAAACCGCGAGCTACGCGCAAAGCTGGATACACAAAAAGATGACATGCTGCTTAAGTACTTCACTTATGGCGGCGGTGTTGCAGGTTTAGGTTTACTATTTGGTTTGATTCTTCCGCATGTCATGCCTCGTAGAAAGCGCTCTCCTGCGGGTTGGGCATAAACCCTTACGCTTTTATCTTTAAAAAGAACGCAAAAGCCAGTCGATATTGACTGGCTTTTTAGTTTGCTTCGTTTGATAGAAGTGAGTACTACTCCCCCATTGAACTAGAGGCTCGACGACGATCCGTTGCGCCATAAAGCTTGCCATCTTTTAGCTCAATTGCATTCAAACCGCTTACCACTGGAATAACGTGCACTGGGTAGCCAAGCTCCATAAACTCAGGCACCAACATTTCTGCGAACGTTTTCTTTTCCACCAGCAAACCA
This sequence comes from Vibrio sp. 1978, assembly GCF_033344345.1. NCBI lineage: Bacteria > Pseudomonadati > Pseudomonadota > Gammaproteobacteria > Vibrionales > Vibrionaceae > Vibrio > Vibrio sp. 1978. Next base: position 15,159 of record NZ_JAWPOP010000010.1, on the reverse strand, counting down.
GTCGGGTCATAAGACTTGGTGCGGTCTATCTTAGTGCCATACTGGATGTTTGGTAAGTCAATAGCCTCTTGCGCTGATAAATTCCAATCCAGCACCCCAACCACGGTTTTGAGTACATACCCCGGGATTTGTGAACTACCTGGTGACCCAACCACCAAACGCAAGTTATCATCACTGTCCATCACCATTAATGGCGTAATAGCCGAACGTGGACGCTTGCCCGCTTCAATTGAGTTTTGCGTAGGCTTGCCGTTAACCGTTGGCTGAGGTGAGAAGTTAGCCATCTGCGCATTCAAGATAACGCCATCGACCATCACACCCGAGCCCATACCCGTTCCTACCGTGCTGGTCATCGCAATTGCATTTCCATCTCTATCGACGATAGAAATATGCCCTGTATCTTTGCTCTCGAAGCCTTGATATTGCGCATACTGAGTTTGCGTTATCTGTCCTGCTTTTGGATCCTCTTTTAAAGTGCCATTATCAGGGATTAAATCACGTCTCTGATCTAGATAGGCTTTAGACAACAACTGTTCAACTGGCGTTTCCACATAATCCGGATCTCCGGCATACGCAATACGATCGGCTTTTGCAATTCGCATCGCTTCAGTCATGAGACGCCAAGGTTCCACATCCGTTTTCGCCATATGGGCAATGTCATAGGGTGCGAGCAGTTCAAGACTCTGAGCGACCATCACACCGCCCGAAGCTGGGTAACCAAAAGAGACGATTTTATTCCCACGGTAGTCGCTCTCAATGATGTCACGCTGCTTCACTTGGTAATGTTTAAAATCTTCTAAAGACAACTTCTCGTGTTGGTCATCAATACGACTATTAACCGTCTCTACGATGTGCTGACCAAGCTCACCACCATAAAGGTAACGATCGCCTTGTTGCGCGATCTTCCTCAGCGTCTCAGCCATCTTAGGGTTCTTCATCAAGGTTCCCGTCGGCTTAATATCGTCCCCTTGCCAATACAAGGCTTTCACTTCCGGATCTTGCTCAAGTCGGCTTTGCTCTCTTACTACGATGTCGTAGGTGTAGCTGTTCATCGCGTACCCATTGCTCGCCAATGTAATCGCCGGCTTAATCAGCTCTGCCCATGGCAACTTGCCGTATTGTTCATGAGTGGTGTAAAGCAACCGCAACGTGCCCGGAACCGCAACAGAACGAGGGCCTAATATTTCGTTGCGACTGAGTACTTCCCCATTCTCAACAAACATTTCAGGGTTCGCGCTAGAGGGTGCTTCATCTCGACCATCAAGGGCCAGAAATTTTTTCTCGTCATGTTGATAAAACAGCGCGAAAGTCCCGCCGCCAATTCCGGTCATATCTGGCTCAACGACAGACATCACCATCTGCATCGCAACCATAGCATCAACAGCGTTACCGCCTTCTTTCAATATTGAGTAACCGGTACTGCTCACGTAAGGATTCGTCGCACTGACCATGAAATCTTGCCCGCGACTATCTGGTGTAACTGGGAATGGGTCTGGCTTTGCTGCATAGCTTGTCGATGCAACAATGCTTAAAGAAAAAATCAGAATACGCATGTGTCTCTGTTTAGACTCCTATTATGTGATGGGGTCTAACGTGGACCAAGTCATTACTCCGAAGTTCGTGAAGATGGTGTCTTTTTACACAACGCTGACTGGAATCGCGCTATCAATAGATGAATGATATTGGTGCTATTTAAACGACTGAGAAAAGCTATATTTTGCTTGTTTGAGTATCTAAAAATCATCATCAGAATAGATGCAAAAGATGCTCTGAAAAATAAAAAGCCAGCGATATGATTTCGCTGGCTTGATGTGTTTCTACAAGAGTTACCCTTTCCACTCATACAACGCTGGTATACGAATTTGCTCACCTTGGAACTCAACAATCACAGCTTGCGGTTGTATTTCTCTTAGAGTGACCTGATCATCAACGACATCCCCTTGATGATACTCAACATTGTTAATTTTCACCCAACGGCGATTTTCATCACTGGCATACATATGGGTTTGCAAATTAAGCGCAGGTAGACGCCCTTGCCACTGGTGAGCGTTGCGCTCTAAATCGTTCACGCGTGCCGTTTGTGATGACGAATTGTCATCATCTCGGGATAAGGCATTTTCGACCTTCCTAGCTAAATCAGGAGATAATGAGGATAAATCCAGATCATCCAAAGACAACCCGAGGTCCTCTTCAGCAGCAGAAGTCGTTTGGGTTGATGCTGAGTTGCGTGTTTCATCTCTGCTTGGTGTATGGCTCGTGTATTCATCGGGGGTGGTAAATGTACCAAAATCACGCGATAGCTCTGCACTTGGCCACTCTCTTGGCAATTGGGCCAACTGGGTGTTCTCTGGATAGTCCAATACTTTGAAAGGTGATACCACTTCGACCTTTTCTATCGGGGACGTTGTATCTACTTCAACACTCGGTGCAAAGAGATCTAAGTACCAAGCGACTCCGATAGCAGAAGCAGTGATTGGCAGCAAGAACAGACCTATATGTTTCACAGCTGACATTATGCGTCCTCCTTCTCGATTCTCGCCAGTTGAGGCGCATCTGGCTGAACATTTTGCTGAAGTCGGTCTAGCGTTCGCTTACCTGCAATACCATCGACACCAATTCCTTGCCAACGTTGAAATAATTCGACTCGCTCTTTCATCGCACCATCAAAAATAGACGTTTCAAGCAGTGGCTCACTCACCGCTTCTGCTAATAATCGGTCTAATACTTCAATCGCAGGGCCTTCCATGTCTAAACGTAATGTTTCATTCAGCGGAGCATGCCACAGTTCGATAATATTGCCCTGCCACAACGGCTTTAGCCACGAAACTGGCAGACGAAGACGCTGCTTACCATTGAGCACTTCAGCTTGGTCATTACCGACGGCATATAGAATGACATACCCAACATCACCTTGATAATTCAACTCCAAGATCACAGGGCGATTTTGTTGCATCAACAGCGGCCAAGTCGCCATTTTACGCTCACAACGCATAGTCGACTGCGGTTCTGACAAACAAAGATTATCGCGAACCGATGCTTGATATCCCCACAAACGATACAAATCATTTACAGCGAGGTTCGACTGTTTTTGTGTTAACAATAAATCACGCTGCTCATCAGTTAACTGTTGGCTGACGACGGTTGGTGTTGGCTCTACTCTTGGCTCCGTCACTTGTGTCAACACTGACGTCGCTTGAGCTGGCATATAATTCACGACCGCCCACCCCGTACTTAATGCAGCAATAAGGCCTACCGTGACAGAGCCCCAAGCAGGCCAACGGAAAGTCCGGCGCTCTTTTTTATCTTGCTGATAAATATCTGCCTGAAACTGCATCACCTCTTCACAGGCCTGCTGAACGGTTTGCTTATCCACCACCACATTACCCTGGTGATAACTAATGTTGAGGGATTTGTCACAGATAAGGTTGATGAGCCGCGGTATACCGTGACTGTATTTGGCTATAAGTTTACAAGAAGCACGATTAAACAGTTGCTGGTCGCCACCTGCTGTATGTAGTCGAAATGCGATGTAATCTTCTGTCTCTTTTTCATCCAACGGCAACAGGTGATAACGCCCGGTAATACGCTGGGCAAGTTGGCGTAGTTGTGTTGTTTGTAATAACCGCTGCAATTCAGGCTGCCCGACCAACAACACTTTGAGCAATTTTCTGGTATCGGTTTCCAAGTTGGTCAACAAGCGCAACTGCTCTAGAACGTCGGCAGCAAGGTGTTGAGCCTCATCAATGACCAGCAATGTCTGCCAGCCTGAACGATAATTACGCAGCAAATATTGATGGATAACCTGGTTTAGCTGTTTGAGGTTTGCATCTGGCGGATAGGTGATTTTGAACTCATCGCAAATGGCTTCGAGCAAGTCTCTACTCGAAAACGTGGGATTGAGAATAAGACCCGCTTTGGTGTTATCACCCAAATTCGCCAGCATCGCTTTTGCGACGGTCGTTTTGCCTGTACCTACTTCGCCAGTAAGCATAGCAAAGCCACCGCCATCGCCTAGCCCAGCTTGGAGATGTGTGATTGCCTCTTTGTGACGTTGGCTTAAATACAAATAACGTGAGTTTGGAACAATCGAAAATGGTTGTTCGACAAACCCAAAAAAGTCCTTATACATTAGGCTCTCCAGCTAAAAAACCACCTGGGAATAGTCAGACATGGTATAAACGCTCTTCTTCTATTCTTAGGAGTAAAGAAAAGTACCATTGCTTGCTACAATGTCCAACGGCATATCCATAAATTAAGAGGTAATTCGTGCAAGTTTATTTAGTAGGTGGCGCAGTTCGAGATAAATTGCTCGGAATTGATAGTTATGACAACGACTGGGTGGTCGTAGGCTCGACGCCCGAGATGATGCTGTCCCAAGGATACACCGCCGTTGGTAAAGACTTTCCTGTATTTCTGCATCCCAAAAGTAAAGAAGAATATGCCCTTGCACGAACAGAGAGAAAGTCAGGTTCTGGTTACACTGGTTTTGAATGTTTCTTCGATCAAAACGTCACCTTAGAAGAAGATTTGATACGTCGTGATTTAACCATTAACGCGATGGCAATGGAGAGTGATGGCACGATCCATGACCCATATGCTGGCCAGCAAGATCTCAACGATAAACTGCTACGCCATGTATCAGACGCCTTTATTGAAGACCCTCTACGCGTTTTACGTGTCGCTCGCTTCGCAGCGAAGCTTGCTGATCTAAACTTTACGGTTGCCGACGAAACCATGCGGTTAATGCGTCACATGGCAGAGTCCGGAGAGCTGAGCACACTGACTCCCGAGCGTGTTTGGCAAGAATGGCATAAATCTCTCTCTACTCCTCGCCCTGATATTTTCTTATCGGTTCTACGAGACTGTGGTGCATTAACCGTGGTGTTACCTGAAATTGATGCACTATTTGGCGTACCTCAACCTGAGAAGTGGCATCCAGAAATCGATACTGGCATCCATACTTTGATGGTGGCAGAGCAAGCCGCAAAATTGAGTAACTCACTCCCCGTCAGGTTTGCCGCCCAAGTGCATGACTTGGGTAAGGGCGTGACGCCAGAGAGCGAATGGCCAAGCCACAAAATGCATTGCCATACAGGATTAAAACTGATCAAAAAGCTGTGCGAACGTGTCCGGGTACCAAATGAGTTTCGTGATTTAGCCTTGATGGTGTGCGAACAGCACTCCAATATTCATCGCGCGGCTGAACTTAAACCACAAACCATAATTAAAATACTCAATAAACTTGATGTGTGGCGTAAGTCCGAACGTCTGCAAGATATCTTGCTTTGCTGCCAAGCGGATCACGCTGGTCGTAAAGGACTGGAAACGCAACCATATCCACAGGCGGATATTTTTAGGCAAGCCTACCAAGCAGCAGCGGCAGTTGACGTTCAAGCCATTATCAAAGAGGGCTTTAAAGGCCCTGCGATTCGTGACGAGCAAGAAAAACGACGTATTGAAGCAGTGAAAGCAGCACTTAAGAAGTAACGAACAAACAAAAACGCCCGCGGATTTCGCGGGCGTTTTTCGTTAACATCAATTATGCACTTAATAGAAAAGCGAACAAACCGACGCCCAAAATGAGACGGTAAATCACAAACGGTGTCATGCCCATTCGTGAAATCATCTTCAAGAAGAAGTGGATACAGATGTACGCACTGATAAACGATGTGATAATGCCAGTCATTAAGAAACCAACATGGACAGGTTCACCACTGGTCACTAACTTCATGCCTAAGTAGCTACCAGCTAATGTAATGATTGGGATCGACATTAAAAACGAAAATCGGGCAGCCGCTTCTCGAGTAAAGCCAAGGTAAAGCGCTGCTGTGATGGTCGCCCCTGAACGTGAAGTTCCAGGAATCATCGCTAAGGCTTGAGCAATACCGATAAATACAGCTTTCTTCCAACCCGTTTGGTATTCATCGGCAACGAGTTTAGCGTTTTTGTCTACCCACCATAGCAACAGGCCAAATACGATCGTAGTAGTCGCGATGACGTAAGCGCTACGTAGATACACTTCAATGATGTCTTTCATCAATAAGCCGAACACACAAGCTGGAATCGTCGCAATCACGATCATCCAAGCCAATTTAGCTTCTTTACTGCGATCTCCTTTAAAGATCGAAGCAAATAACGCTTGAAACAAAGTGATTACTTCATGACGAAAATAGATCACGACAGCCATTAATGTACCGACGTGAACAGCAACATCAAAGGCTAGACCTTGGTCTTCCCATCCTAAAATAGCGGAAGGCAGGATCAAATGGGCAGAGCTTGAAATAGGCAAAAACTCTGTCAGCCCCTGAATCAGAGCCAAAATAAAGGCTTCAAAATAACTCATGTAAACAACTCAAATTAAAAATGAAAGGAAACGGGTTTGAGCGAATCGACTGGCTGCATAGCATGCCAAATGTCTGCGACTGTGCGTCCATCGCCTGGGATCACTAATTGCGGTTCGAGATCATACAGCGGCTTTGTGACAAAAGGATATTTGTAGATATCACTGCGAGGTAGCTCAGGTTTTTTCTTGGAGACGCGCTCACCGAACAACACTATATCGAGATCCAGTGTTCGATCCTGATACTTTTGCGCGTTTTCTTCGCGTCCCCACTTAAATTCAATCTCGCGTAGTTGATGGCTCAACTCTTCTAATGACAACTCGGTACGCATTGCAACGACAAAGTTGTAGAAATTCTTGCTGCTAAAACCAATAGGTTCGCATTCATATATCGGTGATACGAGGAGATTTTCTCCAAGCCGTTGCAGCTCCTGATACGCAGCAAGCACATGTTGCTCTCTTTCTACGTTCGTCCCAACACCGATATAGGTGGTGATCATGCTCGGCCTCGCTCAATCACCACACCAACAGCACGTGCTTGCGGCACGGCGCCAGGCTTCGCTAGGCGGATTTTCACCCAAGGCACTGAGAAACGCAGCATGATAAGCTCTGCTACTTCTTCAGCCACGCGCTCGACCAGTAAGAAACGACCATTTTCAATGTGGTTAAGTACCGCCTCACTCACCTGCGAATAATCCAGTGCATCTTGCACATCATCACTTTTGCCCGCAGGTTTATTATCGTGTGCCATTTCAATATCCAGAACCAACTTTTGTTTGATTTGTTGCTCCCAGTCGTACACGCCAATTGTGGTGATTACTTCTAACTGTTCAATAAAAACTTTATCCAGAGCCATCTTATGTCCTTCTATTACAGAGGTCGGATACCCGTGAGGGGTAATTTGATCGTAGTATTCTATACCTAAGTAACATTTACTTTGGTCATCACAATGTTACTTAGGTATAAACTGCGAAAGCATCTTTATATACAAGAAATCACATAATGCAAGCTCTATCACAGTGAGGATTTCTGCATTATGTAAATTCGGGGTATGATAGCAACTACGCGGGAACCGAGCATTAAATTCCAATCCATCAAGGACTTCTATGGACGCACTGGCACTGATAATGACAATGGCCGCCTATTTATTAGGTTCGGTTTCCAGTGCGGTTTTGATCTGTCGACTCTTAAAACTGCCAGACCCACGCAGTGTGGGATCTAACAATCCTGGAGCAACGAACGTATTGCGTATTGGCGGACGAGGAGCCGCTGTTTCAGTCTTGTTGTGCGATATGCTCAAAGGCACTATCCCCGTGTGGGGCGGATACTTTCTTGGTATCGACCCTATCATTCTTGGCGTCATCGCCATTGCTGCCTGTCTTGGCCACATGTACCCCATCTTTTTCCACTTTAAAGGCGGAAAAGGTGTCGCAACCGCGCTTGGCGCTATCGCTCCGATTGGTTTGGACTTAACAGGATTGGTGATGTTAACTTGGCTGTCAGTAGCCGCGCTATTCCGCTATTCATCCTTAGCGGCTCTCGTCACGGTTTTGGTCACTCCGTTTTATACTTGGATGTTTAAACCGCAATACACGTTACCTGTTGCTATGCTGTGTTGCTTAATCGTATTTAAGCATCATCAAAATATTCGTCGGCTTTTGTCTGGCGACGAGCCAAAAATCGGCGAGAAGAAACTGACACAAAAAAACTCGGCTTAATGCCGAGTTTTTCGTTTAAAGAGGGATGCATTGGTTACGCATGAACTCGATTCAGGAAGTTCAACAACATTTGGTTGACGAACTCAGGCTGTTCTAAACAACTGATGTGTCCCGCTTGCGGAATTTCTACCAACTCACTGCCCGTGATACAGTCTTTCATTAAATACGATTCGAAAACCGGGCGAGGCTTATCTTCACAGCCCACCGCAATTAACGTCGGCAGAGCGAATTTTTCCGAATCTTCAATCACATCACGGCGACCAAACACCATGCGCCCCATGCGAGCGACTTCCACCGCACGCTCACCGTTCAGCTCTTCTAAACTGCGTTTGAATGAAGCGACAAGTTTAGGGTTATCCTGATTGACGTTGTTGGCAAAGAACAGCGGCACAACGGCTTCAATAATTGGCGCAGGCACTGCTTGGACTTGGCTGATGGTATCAAGCATTGCAAAATACTTTTTATACGTAACTTCTGGCTCCCAGCCAATGAAGGTATCCATCAATACCAGTGACTTAACACGTTGCGGCGCTTGAGCCGTTAGCTCCGCTCCCCACATGCCGCCAACAGATAATCCCACTATCGAGAACTCTTCGATATCTAAATGATCCATCAATGCCAACATATGTTGTGCATAGTCGGCCAATGACTGTGTCGATGCAGGTGCAGCGTCCGATTCACCATGTGCCCAAAGATCTGGCACAATACAACGGAATGACTGGCTTAAAACCTCAACTTGTGGCGCCCACATTTGGCTATCCCAAAGGTAACTATGACCAAATAGAAGCACAGGGCCCTCACCTTTATCTAGATAAGCAAGTTGCTGACCTTCAATTTCAAACTTATTCATTGTTATATCCATTTCTTATTCTTCCACGTCATCCTAGCACTGAAACAATCGCGAACTGATCGCATCAGTCAGAATGTAAAACGAGGCGGTTCATTGAATAATTAAAAATAAAGGCCTCTGAGGAGCAGAGACCTTTATTACAAAGAACCGGTTTCAAACCTACCGCATAAATTTGACTAAGCGACAGGTGTTAGTTGATCAATTGGCCAACGTGGACGAGCCTCTACTGACATATCAGCCACTTCGCCATTCTTCAAGCGCTGCATGCCTGCGTAAGCGATCATCGCACCGTTATCTGTACAGAACTCAGTACGTGGGTAGTAAACTTCGCCGCCAACTTTCTTCGCTAACTTCTCTAACTCAGCTCGCAAACGACGGTTAGCACTCACACCACCAGCAATAACAATGCGTTTCATGCCTGTTTGCTCAAGCGCGCGCTTACATTTAATAGCCAACGTAGCACACACAGCCTCTTCAAATGCCAATGCGATGTCCGCGCGGGTTTGCTCGTCATCACCGTTTGCAGCAATCGTGTTAGCCGTAAAGGTTTTTAGACCAGAGAAACTCATGTCCAAACCTGGCACATTCGTCATTGGGCGCGGGAACTTAAAGCGGCCCGGTGTACCTTTTTCCGCCAGTTTAGATAATAGTGGACCGCCTGGGTAATCCAAACCCATTAGCTTCGCTGTTTTATCAAACGCTTCGCCCGCCGCATCATCAATCGACTCACCTAGAATTTTGTACTCACCGATGCCTCTCACTTCCACCATCATAGAGTGACCGCCCGATACTAATACCGCCACAAACGGGAACGGTGGAGGGTTATCTTCCAACATTGGGGCCAATAGGTGACCTTCCATATGATGAACAGGTACCGCTGGCACTCCCCAAGCATAAGCAATACTGCGACCGATAGTCGCACCCACTAATAACGCCCCAACAAGACCAGGCCCCGCGGTATACGCGACACCATCGATGTCTTTTGAAGTTAAGTTCGCTTCTTTTAGTGCCTCTTTAATAAGAGGAATGGTTTTCTTTACGTGGTCACGTGAAGCCAACTCAGGCACCACACCGCCGTAATCTGCGTGCAGTTTTACTTGGCTGTATAGCTTGTGTGACAAGAGACCGTTTTCATCGTCATAAATTGCGATGCCAGTCTCGTCACAAGAGGTTTCAATACCAATAATGCGCATGGTTTTCTCAGTATGCTTTCTGTATAGAGGAAATTTGGGCGTCATATTACCTCGCCTTGGTGCTGCAAACAAATTTTGTACAGACAATAATCGACAAAAGGCTTTACAAAGTAGTTGTGATCGGATTAAAATTCCGCACCATTTTTGATCAAGCTGGTAAGAGACCTAACAATTGTGATTTGGTCTGTTGAATACCAGCGTTAACGAATAACCCCTGAGGTGAAAGGCATATGCCAGTAGTTAAAGTACGTGAAAACGAACCGTTCGACGTTGCTCTACGTCGTTTTAAGCGCTCTTGCGAAAAAGCAGGTATCCTTTCTGAAGTGCGTCGTCGTGAGCACTACGAAAAACCAACTACAGTTCGCAAACGCGCTAAAGCAGCAGCTCAAAAGCGTCACGCTAAGAAGCTAGCTCGCGAAAACGCTCGTCGCGTTCGCCTGTACTAATAACTGAGCTCCAAAAGGAATTTAGTTATGGCTCTGATTGATCAACTCAAAGAAGAGCAAAAATTAGCGATGAAAGCCAAGGACAAATTGCGCCTTGGTACTATTCGTTTAGCCCTATCAGCAATCAAGCAACGTGAAGTTGACGAACAGATTACTCTGAACGATGACGACATTCTTGCAGTATTGACCAAGATGGTTAAACAACGTCGCGATTCTGTAGCGCAGTTTGAAGCAGCGGGTCGTCAAGATCTTGCTGATGCGGAACAAGCAGAAATTACCGTTCTTGAGGACTTTATGCCTCAACCACTGACAGACGAAGAAGTAGCGGCTCTCATCGAGAACGCGATTGCTGAATCTGGCGCAGCTGGCATGCAAGACATGGGCAAAGTAATGGGCGTTCTGAAACCGCAAATTCAAGGGCGTGCAGATATGGGTAAAGTAAGCGGTTTAGTTCGCGCTAAATTGGCTTAAGGTACCCCACCCAATTGCAGCAAGCCGTGCTATCCTTTGGAGCGCACGGCTTGTTTGTATCTGGATGGATGGAATGAAATCAATGGGCAATACGCTCATTCTTTTAAGGCATTCACTCCACTCATCATCTTCTTTTTTTGTTAGGTTTTATGGCTGGACACATCCCTCGCAGTTTTATCGATGACCTTCTAGCTCGACTTGATATTGTCGATATCATCGACGCACGTGTGAAACTTAAGAAAAAAGGCAAAAACTACGGCGCATGCTGCCCTTTCCACAACGAAAAAACACCCTCATTCAGTGTCAGTCAAGAAAAGCAGTTCTACCATTGTTTTGGTTGTGGCGCGCATGGAAATGCCATCGATTTTTTGATGGAGTTCGACCGACTAGAATTCGTCGAAGCCATTGAAGAACTCGCTTCATACTTGGGTTTAGATGTTCCTCGCGAACAACGTAGTGGCGGTAATGGTTCGTTTCAATCAGGCCCACAAGCAAGCAGCAGTGAAAAACGTAACCTATACGACTTAATGGGCAGCATTGCTCAATTTTATCGTAACCAACTCAAACAGCCAGCAAGTAAGGTGGCGATTGAGTATCTAAAAGATCGCGGCCTGTCTGGTGAAATCGTCCAGAAGTTTGGCATCGGCTATGTGGCTGATGAATGGGATTTAGTTCGTAAGAACTTTGGCCAGAATAAAGAAAACCAAGACATGCTCGTCACTGGCGGCATGTTGATTGAAAACGATAAAGGCAACCGCTACGACCGATTCCGTGGTCGAGTGATGTTTCCTATTCGAGACAGACGCGGCCGAGTAATAGGCTTTGGTGGTAGAGTATTAGGTGATGGGACACCAAAATATCTCAACTCACCCGAAACCCCGATATTTCATAAAGGTAAAGAGTTGTATGGCCTTTATGAAGTACTACAAGCGTATCGTGAGCCACCACAAATTTTAGTGGTTGAAGGCTATATGGATGTTGTCGCGCTTGCTCAATATGGCGTAGATTATTCCGTTGCCTCATTAGGAACCTCGACAACGGGCGATCACTTGCAAGTGTTATTCAGGCAAACAAGCACCGTCGTGTGTTGTTATGACGGTGACCGCGCAGGCCGTGAAGCCGCGTGGCGTGCCATGGAAAATGCATTGCCTTACCTAACTGATGGTCGCCAGTTAAAATTCATGTTTTTGCCGGATGGAGAAGATCCCGACTCTTATATCCGACAAAACGGAAAACAAGCATTTGAGCAGCAAGTGTCTAATGCGATGCCCTTGTCTGAATTCATGTTCAGCTCATTGACTCAGCAGGTCGATATGAGCACGAAAGAAGGCATGGCAAAACTGAGTACTCTTGCGGTTCCTCTCATTGATAAAGTCCCTGGCGGCACTTTAAGACTATACTTGAGAGAATTGCTTGGCCGCCGTTTGGGTTTGGTTGATGAGCGCCAACTACAGCAGCTAATTTCAAAACAAGGTAAAGAGGATAAAAGGCCTCAACCTCATAAAGAAATCAAGCGAACGCCGATGCGAGAAGTGATCGCGTTACTGATTCAAAACCCACAATACGTAAGTATGGTGCCAGATCTAACTAGCGTTAGAGATTTGCCCATTCCTGGTCTAAGTTTATTTGTTGATGTACTTGATAAATGCCAAGCGCATCCCCATATCAACACAGGCCAATTATTAGAGCATTGGCGAAACAGCCAAAATGAGACCCTTCTGTCTCGTCTCGCGAGTTGGGACATTCCACTCGATGAGGACAACCAAGAAGAAATCTTTTTAGACTCACTGGATAAAATTATTGCCCAGTGCGTAGAAAAACAAATTGAAAACCTGCAGGCCAAAGCAAGAAGTGTCGGTTTATCAGCCGAAGAGAAAAGGGAGCTGCTAGCACTTATGCTAGATTTAAAAGCGTAACCCTGTTTAATTAGTCAGCAACGATTTAATTTGTTATAGTAAGTGGTTTGCATTTCGCATACTGATTCCTTCACCAGATTACGAAGTTGGATACCGTCTATGGATCACAATCCGCAGTCACAGCTAAAGTCACTTGTTATTAAAGGCAAGGAACAAGGCTATCTGACCTACGCCGAAGTAAATGACCACCTACCTGCTGAAATCGTAGATTCAGAACAGGTAGAAGACATCATTCAGATGATCAACGACATGGGCATTAAGGTAGTAGAAACTGCTCCTGATGCTGATGATTTAGCACTGAACGATGACACAAATATTACCGATGAAGATGCAGCCGAAGCTGCAGCCGCTGCACTTTCTAGCGTAGAGAGTGAGATTGGTCGTACAACAGACCCAGTACGTATGTACATGCGTGAGATGGGTACTGTCGAACTTCTAACTCGCGAAGGCGAAATCGACATCGCAAAACGTATTGAAGAAGGTATTAACCAAGTTCAATCGTCTGTTGCTGAATACCCAGGCACAATTCCGTACATTCTTGAGCAATTTGACAAAGTTCAAGCTGAAGAACTACGTCTTACAGACCTAATTTCAGGTTTTGTAGATCCAGATGCTGACGACACCGCTGCACCAACGGCAACACACATCGGTTCTGAACTGACTGAATCTCAGTTAGAAGAAGAAGACGATGAAGACGTTGATGACGACGAAGATAGCGATGACGATTCAGATGATTCTGAAGAAGATGTAGGTATCGATCCAGAATTAGCGCTAGAGAAATTCAACCAACTACGCAGCACCTATCAAAATCTTCAATTAGCAATCAACGAATACGGCTATAACAGCCCGAAAGCAACCGTTGCTAATGAAATGATGCTAGACGTATTCCGCGAGTTTCGTCTAACGCCTAAACAGTTTGATCACTTAGTGAATGAACTGCGTACTGCTATGGATCGTGTTCGTACTCAAGAGCGTCTGATCATGAAGTCAGTGGTTGAATACGGCAAAATGCCGAAGAAATCATTCATCGCGCTGTTCACTGGTAATGAATCAAGTGAAGCTTGGCTGGATGAAGTTCTTGCTTCAGACAAGCCATACGCTGAAAAGATCAAACGTAACGAAGAAGAAATCCGTCGTTCAATCGCTAAGCTAAAAATGATTGAAGAAGAGACTTCTCTAAACGTACAGAACATTAAAGACATCAGCCGTCGTATGTCTATCGGTGAAGCAAAAGCTCGCCGTGCGAAGAAAGAGATGGTTGAAGCGAACTTGCGTCTTGTAATTTCTATCGCGAAGAAATACACCAACCGTGGCCTACAGTTCTTGGATCTGATCCAAGAAGGTAACATCGGTCTGATGAAAGCGGTAGATAAATTCGAATATCGTCGTGGTTACAAGTTCTCGACTTACGCAACGTGGTGGATCCGTCAGGCTATCACTCGTTCAATCGCGGACCAAGCACGTACGATTCGTATTCCGGTACACATGATCGAAACGATCAACAAGCTAAACCGTATCTCTCGTCAAATGTTGCAAGAGATGGGTCGCGAGCCACTACCGGAAGAACTGGCAGAGCGCATGCAAATGCCAGAAGACAAGATTCGTAAAGTTCTAAAAATCGCTAAAGAGCCTATCTCAATGGAGACACCAATCGGTGACGACGAAGATTCGCATCTAGGTGATTTTATCGAAGATACAACGCTAGAACTTCCGCTAGATTCTGCAACAGCAACTAGCCTTAAAGTGGCAACAAAAGACGTGCTTGCAGGTCTAACGCCACGTGAAGCGAAAGTACTTCGTATGCGTTTTGGTATTGACATGAACACTGACCATACTCTAGAAGAAGTTGGTAAGCAGTTCGACGTTACTCGTGAGCGTATCCGTCAGATCGAAGCAAAAGCACTACGTAAACTTCGTCACCCAAGCCGCTCAGAGACTCTGCGCAGCTTCCTAGACGAATAATCGCAGCGCATACAAGCTTTTAGAAATCAAAAAAGGTGACTTTAGGTCACCTTTTTTATTATCTACTGTTCTAAGTGGATAAAAACTAAGCGCAATTGCCCTAGTTGGTATCTAGACACCTTGCAACGCTTCCCCTATAATCGTTGTCCTATTAAGGCCCCTTAGCTCAGTGGTTAGAGCAGTCGACTCATAATCGATTGGTCCGCAGTTCAAGTCTGCGAGGGGCCACCATATTCCGAAAGGCTTATGGAGAAATCCGTAAG
>NZ_JAWPOP010000109.1:0-1246 GCF_033344345.1 Vibrio sp. 1978 | reverse complement strand
TTACAACAGCGCCGTCGCGGCGTGTGGTCTTGCTGGCGGTTTTGACCTGCCAACCACAGTAATGCCGTTCATCCTACGTAATGTGCGTCTGCAAGGTGTGGATTCCGTGATGTGTCCAACCGAAAAACGCATCGCAGCATGGGAAAAACTGGTTGAGCTACTACCAGACAGCTATTTCGAGCAAGCGTGTACTGAAGTAGAGCTCGCTGAAGCGCCAAAATACGCCGAAGATATTACCAACGGCCAAGTAACGGGTCGCGTAGTCATCAAGCTGTAGCTATAAAGCTACGTTATCAAGCTACAAATCAGCACTTCACGTAAATAGAGCCAGCGTTGCTGGCTCTTTTGTTATCAGTTCAATCCCATGTCTTCGATTCGCTTTGCAATCAGCCTGCTGCACTCTTCACGCACAACGGAGCGCAGCCATTCTTGAGCAGGAGAATGCTCACAGCGCGCATGCCAAATCATCGAATAATCAAAAGGCGTAAATTGGAATGGCAACGGTTTTACGACTAGGTCATAGCGCTCAGCAACCAGATACGCCAAATCTGCCGGAACGGTAATGATGATAGGCAGAGTATCCACAATCGCCAGCGCAGCTTCTAAATGGTACGCACGCAGCACCATTTTGCGTTGCGGCTTGTCGATTAAAGCTTGCTCAATCAACGCTTTCACTCCGTCACTGATGGCAATCATCGCGTGAGGGTGGCTCAAATAGTCGTCCAAACTCATCTCTTGATTCGCCAAAGGATGCTGTTTGGACAGTAAACACAACACGCCAACGCGACCAAGAATCTCGCTACGCAGCGGCTCTACGGGGCCTGTTGGGCGACAAATGGCGAGATCTGCCCCTTCATAAGTCAACTGATCGGATAAACGGTCATGCTGCAAAGGCAAAAAGTTAAACGACACATTCGGCGCTTCTTGATAAATGCGCGGTAAAGCAAACGGCAGAATGGTTTGCATAGCGTAGTCCGTGGTCGCGATAGTGAACGTCTGATCGCACTGCTGAGGATCGAACTCGACGGGCGACAACAATTGGCGCAGCGATTCCAACGGTTCACCTAAAGAGCGATCAATTTCTAGCGCTTTTTGGGTTGGGATCAAGTGCTGACCTTGGCGCGTAAACAGCGGATCGCCAAGCAGATCGCGTAATCGCCCTAACACACGACTCATCGCCGATTGGCTTAAATTAAGGCGAGTTGCCGCCTTACTGACGCTGCTTTCTTCAATCAGTACACGCAAC
>NZ_JAWPOP010001097.1:0-505 GCF_033344345.1 Vibrio sp. 1978 | reverse complement strand
TGCGTCCCATCCTTTCGAATGGTTTGCCGAAATGTGATTGAGCACTCGGAATGTAGCGTATGAATCTGGGCAAATAAAAATAATTCATCTCCTTGTGGAATCGTTCTCGCAATTTAATATCCATTTGCTAAATAAACGAATGACCTTTGTAATTGTATGTAATTTAACTATCTGAAAATATTTATTTTTAGGTGTTTTTAATTGATTTTATGAATGAAATTCTGGGCATTCTATTGGTATGGTTTTTGAGTTTGTTTTGCTGCTAACACTGATGAGGGGGAAGTGCTCAGGGCTAAGTGCGACTGTGCTCTTGGTGAGGTTTTTTAGGTGTGTTTACTGTTGTCGAGTTCGATTTGAAACGTAAATGTTTTGCTTGAATGTTAGTGGGGAAGTGAATAAATAGTGATTGTAAAAAAGAGGGTGAGCCGTATGGGTTACGGCCCGCCGAAAGCCTATTGAGTCACTTAAGCTTGTTTACGTTGAGCTGCTTTTTTCGCTAGCTTTG
>NZ_JAWPOP010001096.1:0-505 GCF_033344345.1 Vibrio sp. 1978 | reverse complement strand
ACGTTACCCATTTGGTGCCTACTCTGAACAGGTGCAACTTGACCTTATTTACGCATACTACAAAAACGACGACCTAGCGTTAGGCTTAGCAACCATCTCTCGCTTTATGCGCCTAAACCCTACCCATGAAAAAATGGACTGGGTGCTTTACATGCGTGGCCTGAGCCACATGGCTCAAGATCGTAACTTTATGCACGACCTGTTTAGCATCGATCGTAGCGACCGCGACCCAGAGCCCGTGAAAAAAGCATTTGATGACTTTAAGAAGCTGCTTCAACGTTATCCAAACAGCCCATATGCGGAAGATGCAAAAAAACGCATGGTGGCCTTGAAAAACCGCTTGGCGAATTACGATTTAGCTACCGCTGATTTTTACCTTCGCCGTGAAGCATGGATTGCTGCCATTAACCGTAGCCAAGAGCTTCAAAAATCATTCCCTGATACAGAAGCAGCTCGCAAATCGTTAGAAATTCAGCTGGAAGCCTACAAGCAGCTGCAACTAGAA
>NZ_JAWPOP010001095.1:0-505 GCF_033344345.1 Vibrio sp. 1978 | reverse complement strand
ACTCGCCGATGTTTCCACGCCTTCGGCCACTACTTCCATGCCAAGCCCATGCGCAAGCTGAATCACGGTGCGCACGATGGTCTGGTCGCGGTGGTCGTTGGCGAGTCCGGCGACAAACGATTGGTCGATCTTGAGCGTGCTGATGGGGCAGCATTTCAGGTGTTGCAGGCAGGAATAGCCGGTGCCGAAGTCGTCGGCGGCGAAGCGCACACCGATCTGTCGCAAAGCTTCCAGGGCGGGGAAGATCGCCGGATCACCGAACGCAACCGATTCGGTCAGCTCAATTTCAAGATACGCGGCGGGCAACCCGGCATCGGCCAGCACGCCCTTTACCCACTTGTCGAAATCTGGCCCCACTTGGCTCGCCGAAACATTGACGGCCAGCCGGAACGGTTGCCATGCCAGCACCCGCCAGTCGCGCATTTGACGGCAGGCTGCGCCCAGCACCCATGCGCCGATTTCCGGCATCAGGCCGGACGATTCGATCACGGGCAGGAACTGGCCC
>NZ_JAWPOP010001094.1:0-506 GCF_033344345.1 Vibrio sp. 1978 | reverse complement strand
GGAGACACCATGACATTTAAAAGCATTGCGCTGTCTTTCTTTGTGGCGACGTTACTGTTTGCGACTTCAACAATGATGATAGGCGCTGTGTTGATTTCTTATGAAGTAAAGCAGTTCAACACCTACGCAAATAACTTATCCAAAATAAAGCAAAAAGTCATTTTAATGGGGCTGCTGACTGAAGCGAAGCTCGAACAATACAAAGGCTTGAGCGTTGATGAAGTAGAAGCTCAAACTGAGTTCAGCTTCCAAGACGCAATTTACTCGCTGTCACCGTACGAAAAGCTGAATTACGTTGAAGCCGTCGCGCGTAAATCGCTGCATCAAGCCGAAGCGTATTTGTCGAATGCGTTTAATCGACAAAGTGCCATTATGTATTTTCGCTCTTATACTGGGAGCAAGTTGATTTTAGAGTGCCCAATCAAAGCGTTAGAAGGTGTGAAGGCCACATTCGATGTCGATTGGTGCAAGAGCAACTACTCTTGCGTTCTGGCTGCGTGGACAGA
>NZ_JAWPOP010001093.1:0-506 GCF_033344345.1 Vibrio sp. 1978 | reverse complement strand
CAACGCCGTCCACGTGTCCAGATACAATGTGTCCGCCAAAACGTGTCGTCGGCAGCATGGCTTTTTCTAAGTTAACCTTTTCGCCTACTTGGTAGTTTGGAAAACCGGTTTTTTTCAAGGTCTCGAGAGACAAATCCGCGCTGTAGTAATTGCTTCCAAAGTCAATCACCGTTAAGCACACACCGTTAGTTGCGATGCTGTCGCCTAACTTCACGTCAGACATGTCTAACTTACCTACTTCTACCGTAACGGTAATATCTTCGCCTTTTGGCGTAATCGCAGTTAATTTACCAACTGCTTCTACAATTCCTGTAAACATAGTGCTTCTTTTCTAAATTTCTTTACGTACAAGGGTGGCGGTAATACGGATATCTCTGCCCACCATTCGCACATCAGTAATATTTAAATCGATGACCTGCGCCATCTCCGTCAATCCCAGCGCGCCAATTAAACCACGTCCATCGCTTCCCATTAGCTTCGGAGCGAGATAGACAATCAACTCATCT
>NZ_JAWPOP010001092.1:0-506 GCF_033344345.1 Vibrio sp. 1978 | reverse complement strand
AAATGGTTCCCGCTACGTTGTAACTTGGCGCCGTTGCGTCACCACCGCCAGAACCGCCACCACAACCAACAAGGGCCAGTGAGACTGCAATGAGAGAATATTGAAACTTCATAGGTCTTATCTTCTTTTTGATGAATCGTTATTACGAGAGCGAACCACTCTCAACATTGAAAGCACAAGCAAGCCAAAGAGCGCCCAAGGTGAGCCACTCCCACCCGAGCCATTGCCGTTGCTTTTCGAAGTGGTATCAGCACCGCACTGATACTGGTTAAAGTGACTCACACCCCACGCTTTTAGTGCGCCCGAGTTGCCGACCACCCGATCGGAGACTTCTAGTAGCCACGTTCCCCAACTAGGCTCTCCAACAAATGCTTGCAGCTCTGAATCGTGCTGAACCGTGAAATAGCCCGTAAACCCACCCGATTGACTCGGCTGATGGTTAAACAGCACTACAGACTGGCCTTGTGGCGACGTCAACGTGATGTGTAAATCCGCTAAATTCGCGT
>NZ_JAWPOP010001091.1:0-506 GCF_033344345.1 Vibrio sp. 1978 | reverse complement strand
CATCGAAATGACTTTCGGCTTAAACTCCCACGGCATATCTGGGTTGACGTGTGCCATAAACTCCACACGAATCGTCCGGCTCAAATCGGGTTGCATCCCCGTAGGTTGAATCGCTGCAACATCACTGGTTTTACCGTTGATACCTAACGCATCACACATCACGTCATAGAGCGGCACGAGCGCAAAACCGAACCCGAACATGGCAAAAGTGGCCAGCACTAACTTTATCGTGAGCTTTTTGTGGGATGATTTTTCTGCCATGTTCTTCGCCTCTCGTTCCGTTAATCCACTTTAGGCGGCGTACTAAAGGTGTGATGAGGCGCAGGGCTTGGCACAGTCCACTCTAATCCTTCTGCACGCTCCCAAGGTTTGGCCGACGCTTTCTCTCCGCCACGAATACATTTGATCACGACCCACAAGAAAATCAGTTGCGACAAACCAAAGGCAAAGCCGCCGATAGATACGATTTGGTTCACATCCGCAAATTGAATCGCGTAATCAGGGAT
>NZ_JAWPOP010001090.1:0-506 GCF_033344345.1 Vibrio sp. 1978 | reverse complement strand
CAACTTCCTGAACTAGACTCGCTCACTGCATCCTTACCTCATCCATACCTAGTGAAGTTGGCTCAGTTTGCTGCGCCAATAGGTGAGGTATGTGAGCTTCTTGAACGTGCTATCAAAGAAAACCCGCCGGTAGTGATCCGCGATGGTGGTGTGATTGCAGAAGGCTATAACGAAGAATTGGATGAGTGGCGCAAGCTCGCTGATGGTGCAACCGAGTATCTAGAAAAGCTCGAAGCGGATGAACGCGAGCGTCATGGCATCGATACGCTGAAAGTTGGCTACAACGCCGTACATGGGTTCTTCATTCAGGTAAGCCGTGGCCAAAGCCATTTGGTACCGCCACATTACGTGCGTCGCCAAACTCTGAAAAATGCAGAGCGCTACATTATTCCTGAGCTTAAAGAGCATGAAGACAAAGTTCTGAACTCAAAATCAAAAGCACTCGCACTAGAGAAAAAACTGTGGGAAGAGCTGTTCGATTTGCTGATGCCTCATCTTGAACAAAT
>NZ_JAWPOP010001089.1:0-506 GCF_033344345.1 Vibrio sp. 1978 | reverse complement strand
TCCACGCAGAAAGAAATCACCTGCTGGTTGGGCATAACTGCCCCGCAAACTACCGGTTTGCACATAACGGATACGAAAAAGGCCACATTCATGTGGCCTTTTGCTTATCTAATGGTTTCACGCGAGAGTACTAACCATCCCATTCGTAAAGCGCAGGGATTCGGATTTGCTCACCTTGGAATTCGACAATGACAGCCTGCGGCTGAATCTCTTTCAGCGTGACTTGTCCATCCACCACATCCCCTTGGTGATACTCCACGTTATTGATTTTCACCCAACGACGATTGGCATCACTGGCATACATGTGCGTTTGCAAATTAAGGGCAGGAAGACGTCCTTGCCACTGCTGCGCATTGCGCTCCAAGTCATTCACCTGTGACGGCGCAGAAGTCGGTGCATCGTTTTGAGACAGCGCATTTTCCACTTTTTTGGCGAGATCTGGAGACAAGGAAGACAAGTCTAGATCATCCAATGACAAACCTAAGTCGTCACGACGATGCGTAGAT
>NZ_JAWPOP010001088.1:0-506 GCF_033344345.1 Vibrio sp. 1978 | reverse complement strand
ATTTGAATGGCAGGTTTCCCAAATGGCGCATACTGACGACGGCTAGGAGACCAAGCTCGTGCTAGTTCCATGGTTAAGCGGTACATAAGCGCCCCAATCCCACCTGCGATGGCATACCAAAACAGTACACACACTACATTGCGACCAAAGCCCATAATGATGGTTTCAGCTCCGGCTTTACCTATACCGACAAGCGATAACGTTTCGGTATCACGATTCACAAAAGGCTTGAGTAGCTCGCGACAGCGCGTTTTATCCTCACGCGACAAGGCGAGGGCAAGTTGTTTGGTGAGGGTTTCGCAACTTCGCCAATCTAACGCTAATAGTAACAAGGCAAGTTCGTACAGAGGCTCTTGCCAAACTAAAGGCTTTAGAGCGATTAAGAGCACCAAACACGGCAATGTCATCAAAATAAGAGCGAGGCTTCCTGAGAGAATGCTTTGTGAGTAGCTATGGTGGTTATTTACTTTCTCTGCTAATTGTTCGGCTACCTTGCGCCATAAAGT
>NZ_JAWPOP010000108.1:0-1248 GCF_033344345.1 Vibrio sp. 1978 | reverse complement strand
ATCCATCAAGGACTTCTATGGACGCACTGGCACTGATAATGACAATGGCCGCCTACTTACTGGGTTCTGTTTCCAGTGCGGTGTTGATTTGTCGCCTGTTAAAACTGCCAGACCCTCGTAACGTTGGCTCAAACAATCCAGGCGCGACCAATGTATTGCGCATTGGCGGAAAAGGCGCGGCCATATCGGTGTTGTTGTGCGATATGCTTAAAGGGACGATTCCAGTTTGGGGGGGGTACTTTCTTGGTATCGATCCTATCATTCTTGGCGTTATTGCTATCGCGGCGTGCCTTGGTCACATGTACCCAATTTTCTTCCACTTTAAAGGGGGTAAAGGCGTCGCTAC
Organism: Vibrio sp. 1978; assembly: GCF_033344345.1. Taxonomy (NCBI): domain Bacteria; kingdom Pseudomonadati; phylum Pseudomonadota; class Gammaproteobacteria; order Vibrionales; family Vibrionaceae; genus Vibrio; species Vibrio sp. 1978. The sequence goes on along the minus strand of NZ_JAWPOP010000108.1, from coordinate 902 downwards.
CGCGCTTGGTGCCATTGCTCCAATTGGCTTAGACCTCACAGGCCTAGTTATGCTGACTTGGCTCTCGGTTGCAGCTTTGTTTCGCTACTCTTCCCTTGCCGCACTCGTCACTGTGTTAGTCACACCGTTTTATACTTGGATGTTCAAACCGCAATACACCCTGCCCGTTGCCATGTTGTGTTGTCTAATCGTATTTAAACATCATCAAAACATTCGTCGTTTACTTTCGGGTGAAGAGCCTAAAATTGGTGAAAAGAAACTGACAGAAAAAAACTCGGCATAACGCCGAGTTTTTAAATGCATTTTAAGCGTGAACTTTGTTTAGGAAGCTCAACAGCATCTGATTCACAAACTCGGGCTGTTCAAGCGAACTGATATGACCCGCTTCAGGAATCTCCACCAACTCACTGCCCGTAATGCAGTCATTCATTAGGTAAGATTCAAATACCGGACGCGGCTTATCTTCTCGACCAACTGCGATCAATGTTGGCAGTGCGAATTTTTCTGCATCTTCAATCACATCACGTCGCCCAAACACCATGCGACCGATACGAGCAACTTCTACAGCTCGCTCACCTGTTAGCGATTCAAGGCTTTGTTTAAATGAAGCGACCAATTCTGGGTGAACTTGATCCGCGTTATTCGCAAAGAACAGTGGTGCAACGGCTTCGATAATAGGCCCAGGAACACCTTGAACTTGGCTGATGGTATCTAGCATCGCAAAGTATTTTTTATGCGTCACTTCTGGTTCCCAACCAATAAAGGTATCCATCAACACCAATGACTTCACTCGTTGTGGGGCTTGAGCGGTCAGTTCCGCGCCCCACATGCCGCCAACAGATAAGCCAACAATGGAAAATTTGTCGATTTCCAAATGATCCATTAGCGCCAGCATGTGTTGG
>NZ_JAWPOP010001087.1:0-507 GCF_033344345.1 Vibrio sp. 1978 | reverse complement strand
GAATGTACTTCCTAATAGTTCCTGTAATAAGAATGTTTTACCAGTTTGTCTAGCACCGTCAATCAGCAAGGGCTTCCTTGTCGGCTGGTCTTTCCAGGTGAGTAGGTTTTCAAGTAATGTTCGTTTCATCTAGCCACCTCAGTTAAAGTGCTTATCTGGTCGATTGTTTATTACATAAAAATGCGCAATAAAATGCAAGCGTTAACATTTAAATGCGCATAAAAATGTATTAAATAACACTTTTATGCGCGTAAAAGTGTTGTGGCGTTCTAATTGAGCAAGACTCTCCCTTTTTGAAAAAGCTTTTGGCACTCATCCCTTGGGCTTTTGGGGCAGTCTGGGCAAAGCCTTAGTTCACGCCACTTAGGCACACACTAACCCTGCCCACAGGGTATTTATGACTTGGGGCATTATGTAAATTCTGGGGCAAGTAGCTACTTGTACCCTCAGAAAGCTGCACGATCCGGGCATTTATCTGCCTACTGCGTCCGTTTAGTACTGGCAAAC
>NZ_JAWPOP010001086.1:0-507 GCF_033344345.1 Vibrio sp. 1978 | reverse complement strand
ATTCGGTAGCAGACATGCTAAAAGGTCACATTAATATGGGTATTGCTCGGTTTGTAATGGCCAGTTTGCTGACGTTAGCAACGTGTTTGGGCATTGTGGCGGCAATGAGTGTAACTGGTATTTGGGGGTGGGCAATTTAATGAATATTTTTGATTTAACGCTCGGTTTGCTCAATGACATGTTTTTTGCAGCCATCCCTGCAGTCGGCTTTGCGTTGGTGTTTAATGTGCCACAGCGAGCTTTGATCTATTGCGCGGTAGGTGGTGCGATTGGTCACGGAAGTCGTTACTTGATGATGCAGTTTGGAGTACCGATTGAGTGGGCGACCTTCTTCGCTGCCACCTTGGTTGGCATGATAGGGGTTCATTGGTCTCACCGCTTTTTGGCTCATCCCAAAGTGTTTACTGTCGCTGCATTGATACCTATGGTTCCGGGCGTTTTTGCTTACAAAGCGATGATTGCGATGGTGGAGATTAATCATTTGGGTTACTCGCCAGAGTTAATTGC
>NZ_JAWPOP010001085.1:0-507 GCF_033344345.1 Vibrio sp. 1978 | reverse complement strand
AAGAGTTGGGCAGTAGCCGTCGTGTTGCTGGTGGGATGTGCCGGACGTCAGGAGTTTATTCCGCCTCAGCCAAATGCTGAGGAGTATGCGCCGCCGAAGTTGGATTACACCTTACCAGACGCTCAATCTGGTAGCCTTTATCGTCACCAATACACGATGACTCTGTTCCAAGATCGTCGTGCGTACCGAGTCGGTGATGTGTTAACCGTGGTGCTTTCTGAAGAGACTTCTTCAAGCAAAAAAGCCGGAACCAAATTTGGTAAGAGCTCAGCGGTGAACTTTGCTGCGCCAACCATCGGCACTAAAAAGTTTGATGAACTTGGTGTGAGCATTGACGGCAGCCGAAATTTCGATGGCAGTGCGTCTAGCTCGCAAGGCAACAAGCTCCAAGGTGCTATCACGGTCACGGTGCATGACGTGTTGCCAAATGGCGTATTGCGCATCAGTGGCGAAAAGTGGCTGCGCTTAAATCAAGGTGATGAATTTATCCGTTTGACGGGCATTGTT
>NZ_JAWPOP010001084.1:0-507 GCF_033344345.1 Vibrio sp. 1978 | reverse complement strand
CAGAAACGTCCTTGCCCTCTCTTAACTTCATTCTCGCTAAGTTGGTAATTGGGGCACCTTCACTGCGTTCCGTCACGTGCCCATTTGCGATTTTGATGATTTCCGGCGCTTCGGCATCTAAGCTGTGGAGAACCACTTCAGTGTGTTCACCATACATACGTGCAATGCCATCTACGACGTTTTTCATAGAGTTCAAAATATCGAGATCACTCTTGGTGAGTTTCTTTAGTAGCAATGTTACTTCCCTTAGCAAAAACTGGAGGTTAGGCCGACATAATATCGATAATAGATTTGTCAGTATACGGCATACCGAAACGAACCATTGAGCCAACATTTCTTATCGTTTGCTCAACTTCTTCGCCTACTATACCTTGATTCTTAACACTGTGGTTACCCATCGCCATCAAATATGAGCGCACCGCCGTTGTCGACGAAGTACACACTTTCATCGCACAAGAGGACTTCGCACCATCGCACACCATACCTGAACTATCGCTGATGACGTTT
>NZ_JAWPOP010001083.1:0-507 GCF_033344345.1 Vibrio sp. 1978 | reverse complement strand
AAAAGTGTTGTTTTTCATCTTCCTGATGAGTTTTGGCTATCCCTTTACTTCCTGTCTACTGAGCAACTTCCTGTGCCTGATCCTTTCCACTGTCTTAACCATAAGACGAGATGACCATCCGTATCGAGCAGGCTCCTTGCCTACCTAATTCCGTTTTCCGATCACCAAGCTATCCTAGCTTGCGTCCATGAAGACCTTGAATCCGTGGTCTAAAATCCTGCAATTCACCCCCTGTGAACGCTTTCTACTTTACGTAATCCCGACGCACTCACAAGTTAGCAGTAGGAAATATTAGCGATAATTTTCTCGCAAAAATTAAAAGCATCAATTAATCAAAAGGTTAAAAATAAGAAGAAGACATTCGCAATCGAAGGTATGGCAAATGTCTTACAAGCTTTCGAGCAGATATCGATGACACCCTCAAAAATCACGTGTGAGCCACATCACCAACGAAAATGCCCCAGCGAAATCGCTGGGGCATTTTTGTACAACTTTGCTCGAACTATG
>NZ_JAWPOP010001082.1:0-507 GCF_033344345.1 Vibrio sp. 1978 | reverse complement strand
GCACAGCCCGTGATCACTAACAGTGAGCACGCGCCAACCCAAAACATTCTCATGTACTTTCCTTAAAATAATCCGAGATAAATGGCCGCCAACAAGCTGTACCGAGCGGCTTTTCCTAAAAATATTAAAATCACACACGGCAGAAATTTCATCCTTAACCATCCAGCCGCGAGACACAACGGATCACCAATAATTGGTAACCAACTGAAAAACAATCCCCAGTAGCCATATTTTGCTAGCCACTTTAAAGCGGTATGACCATGTTTTTCTTCTTGGGTTTTATTGGGGATCCATAACCCAAGCCAGTAATTGGTTAAGCCACCAAGCGTATTACCTATTGTGGCAACCAAAAGAATAGAAGAAACCGCATATTGATTGAGTGAGAGAGTTGCGATCAGCCCAGCTTCAGAGCCACCAGGCAGTAAGGTGGCGCTCAGAAAGCCCGTTAAAAAAAGCACCCACAATGCTGAATCAGAAAACCAAAGGGCTAAATGTTCAAAAGCTGAA
>NZ_JAWPOP010001081.1:0-507 GCF_033344345.1 Vibrio sp. 1978 | reverse complement strand
AGTTTGGCATTTCTGTTGGCAAAAGCCAGATGGCAATCGATGCATGTATCCTGTTTGCTTCGTTCTTCTTTGTCACTCCAGAGGTGATTGGCCTTTCGATTTTGGGTGCCTTTGCACTGAATGTCGTATTGGCGATGAATCACAAACCACACCGATATTCCGTTACCTACGGTTCATAAACTTTTGATGATAATTGACGCGCGATTTATAAGATTTCGCGCTTCAATAACTATATAATATTTCGCGATTTCCAAATAACGCGGTACGGTATGCGCGACTTTCTACAACAAGCCAAACAAACTCACAGTTGTATTGCGATTGGCGAGTTGGTCTACAATCCGAAAACACAGACTCTTCATCAAGACACTATCGCGATTGATCTCGAACCTCGTACCATTGAGTTATTAGAGCTACTGCTAACAAGCGTGGGGCATCCGCTCTCTGCCGACACCATTATCGAAACCATTTGGCAGAGCAAATTCATCTCCAAGAATGTGCTCACTAACC
>NZ_JAWPOP010001080.1:0-507 GCF_033344345.1 Vibrio sp. 1978 | reverse complement strand
CAACTCGTCCTCTGTCTGGGTGCCAACATGGAAAACCGATGATACCTTGACGAAGGATGCTACCGGCTGGCGCTACACTCAATCTGACGGGGTAGTCGAGGCCTATGATGAAACCGGACGACTGACCGGCATCGAGAAGCCCAACGGCAATCACATCACCCTGAGCTATCTGAACGGAGAGCTATCCTCGATCACTGACGGCTTTGGCCGCACCATCCAGTTCCAGTATCAAGATGGCCGCATGGTCAGTGTCACCGATCCTGCTGGTGGCAGTATTCAGTACCAGTACAACAGCGCTGGCAAGCTGGCGGAAGTGATCTACCAGGACAATACGAGCCGCAGCTATCTCTACGATGACCCGAATGCACCGGGTTTGCTCTCTGGGCTGGTGGACGAGAACGGCAACCGTTTCGCCACATGGGGATATGATACTCAGGGGAGAGCGGTTCTAAGCGAACACGCCGGGGGCGCAGAGAAAACTCAGGTAAGCTACAACGCTGACGGAAG
>NZ_JAWPOP010001079.1:0-508 GCF_033344345.1 Vibrio sp. 1978 | reverse complement strand
CGTGACAGGTTGCGGCAGTAAACGATCCCGCTCGCACGACCATGCCTGCCCTTCCTCCATCACGCAAGGGGCGAGAAACAGTACCCGTTTGGCGGCTGATTCTGTCGCATCAAGCTCATAGAGCGCATCTCTATCCTGAGCATTGTTCACGCTCGCGATGATGCGGTCAAAATCGTCCAAATCTCTGCCCAAAGACTGCGCCGCAGCCCAATCGTTGCGATGAGTCACATCGATGCCAATCTCTTTAGCTAAGCGCATCAAGTGTTCCACGCGCGGTAGATAATCATCAATCAACAATAGTCGATTTGCATTCAGTTCTACCGGTTCAGAATGAGGCTGACTTCGTTTAGGCAACTGCAAACTAAAGCTAAAACACGATCCGTTGCCAAAATCCGAGTGCACACAAAGCTCACCGTTGTACATGCTGATCAAACGTTTTGAGATTGCCAACCCCAAGCCCGTTCCTTCATGTCGCCTTGTCGCGGAAGTATCGACCTGCTCAAATTTA
>NZ_JAWPOP010001078.1:0-508 GCF_033344345.1 Vibrio sp. 1978 | reverse complement strand
AACAACATAAAACCGATTTGGAACGCCGTTTTCAGCTCCGAGGTGATAAAAGCCGGAATCAATACCGCCATCGACACATCTTCTGGATTGGTTACTTGCTCGCCCGACATATTTACGAAGGTTTCCAAATCCTTAATGCGCGTTTGCTTAAGCATGAAGGCCTTCATCGGCACTTGCGCTGCATCGAATGCTTCGCGCGCTGTCACTTGTTCGTTGAGGTATGGCTGGATAGCCGTGTCATTGATTTCGTTGAGCACAGGAGACATGACAAAGAAGGTCAAGAAAAGCGCGATGCCAATGATCACCTGATTCGATGGTGTTTGTTGTAAGCCCATCGCCTGACGCAGAATCGACATTACCACCACAATTCGGGTGAAAGACGTCATCAAAATCACCATTGCTGGCAAGAAGCCCAGCATGGTCATTAAGGCGAGAATTTGCAATGTAACAGAATAGTCTTCACTGCCATCCGGATTGGTGGTCATGGTGAAAGCTGGAATACCAGCAC
>NZ_JAWPOP010000107.1:0-1250 GCF_033344345.1 Vibrio sp. 1978 | reverse complement strand
CACGGAAATCGCATGAACATCCCCGTTATTCAAGGGCTCTGAGAACCTTGCTTAAGTAGTTTACATCCATCGCACACTTCATTCGTTTACGTTGAATGCCTCCCTTAAAGCTCGTTTCTTGCTTTAAAAGGTTCAAACACGCCTGTCTGATCCTTGAAAAAGCCTCTGCGCGATCATCGACTCGAATGCGACATGCATCTTCTCTGAAACTAACATCCAACTGCCAGTGCATCGACTCGATTCCCCAGTGAGAACGCGTTGCATCATGCAGTTCTTTCGCACTAAGTTTCTTTGAACTGATGTAAAAGCGAACCGACATATCTTCCTCTGTCGCGGACCCTTCTGTTTTACGCATATTAACCATGATACCCACGCTTTTTAGCGCCGGCCATTCATGCTCTAAATCACCTAAAAATGACAGCTCATTCGTCACTAATGCACAGCGTGTTTCCTCACGCCCATGCCCTTTTTCCTGGCTCGCATAGCTGTCTCCCTCTGCAAATCCCTGCAGCATTGAGGGGCGATAAAACTCACCTATCGCTTTCTCCAGTGAACCTTGATTTCCTTTCACTGCAAGTAAGTAATCAGCATTTTTATCGACTATCTTTTGGGCGATTTTTCTCTGACAACCCATTGCATCAATCGTCACTAAGCAACCAGATATATTTAGCAATTCCAACAACTTGGGGATCTCTGTAATTTCATTGGTTTTGCAATCAACTTTAGATTGCCCAAGACAAAGACCTTGCGCCGTGGCAAAGGCGTTCACCATATGAATTGCTGAGCGCTCTTCAGATTTATTGTAAGAACCGCGAACGGTTTTTCCATCGATTGCTACCACTTCGCCATCTGTGATTTGATGACAATCTTTCATCCAACTGATGAATGCCTTTTGCATCGCTGACGGGCTCACCATGCCCATGACGCGAGCGATGGTATCTGACGACGGAATGCCATTGTCAAAATCACCCAATGACTTAAGAAAATCGGTTCGGCTTTCACCAAAATCACAGATACCTTCCCAGGTATCAAAACCGGATAGCACACCACAGATCGTCAACAAAATAATGTCTGACAATTTGTGTTCTACCTTAGCGGCTTGACGGTAATCTTTTATCACTTCGAAATGCATAAATGGGTTCGTTATTGTCGTCATAATCTGGCTCCGTTTAAGTTACAGAACCATTCAAAATCACTCAAAATGATCTACAAATTGATCCTTAATGAGTTTCCAATGTTGTGATGAATGT
>NZ_JAWPOP010001077.1:0-508 GCF_033344345.1 Vibrio sp. 1978 | reverse complement strand
TTCAAAACCAAGTGGTTAAAAACTCCAGGGACAAAGTCAGCATGAAAAAAGTACTGCATATTACCGAAGCCTTTGGTGGCGGTGTTCAAACCGCACTGTACAGCTATGTACATTCATCTCGACATGAACCGTATGAACACTTTTTGCTTGCTAGAGCGCGTCACAATGATTTAACCAAAGACAGCAATCACGATGTTTTTGCTCAAACGAAATGGGTGGAAGGTGGGCTTCTGCAGTTTGTGCGAGACGCCAATCAAACCATCAATGACATAAAACCCAATATTGTGCACTTGCACTCTAGCAAAGCCGGTTTTTTGGGTCGATTTTTGAAACTCAGCCGCGCCCGCTTGGTGTATACCCCGCACTGCTATGCGTTTGAACGAGAAGACATTTCAGGCTTCGCTCGCCAACTATACAAAGCTTTAGAAAAGGTGATGCTCAACAAAATTGACGTGGTGGCAGGCTGCAGTCAGCGCGAATGTGATTTAGCCATTAGCATTGGAGCAAA
>NZ_JAWPOP010001076.1:0-508 GCF_033344345.1 Vibrio sp. 1978 | reverse complement strand
AAATTATCGAAAAAGCCTTTGAACTGGTGGTGCCACCCGCTTTGCACGACCACTGTTGTTTGATCGTGCTGGGCTCAGAAGGGCGTGGCGAGCAAATTCTTAAGACCGACCAAGACAACGCGCTCATTATTGAAGACGGGCTAGAATGGCCGCATTGCGAACAAGTAATGCAATCATTTACCCATACTCTGCAGCAGCTTGGTTACCCACTCTGCCCCGGCAAAGTGATGGTCAACAACCCGAAATGGGTCAAAACGCAGCAAGAGTGGATCCACACCTTAGATCATTGGATTGCGAAGGCGGAGCCTGAACCAATCATGGACTTAGCGATTTTCAGTGACGCACATGCAGTAGCAGGAAATCGAGAGCTTCTCACCCCAATAGCAAACCATCTCAGAGACAGCATGAAAGATCGCATGCTGGTTTTGTCGGATTTCACGCGCCCTGCTTTGCAATTTTCCGTGCCCCTTACTTTGTTTGGCAACGTAAAAAGTGCCAAGGATGGCTT
>NZ_JAWPOP010001075.1:0-508 GCF_033344345.1 Vibrio sp. 1978 | reverse complement strand
TCCTCGATTTTTATTGGCATCGGCGTTAACGAACGCGAGTTCGATATGAAAGGGCCGTTTTTGGACGTGCGTGATGGGCAGACGCTTTCCAATATTCATGCCTCTCGCTACGACGCTTCTGAGCCAGAAGTGATGCTTGGGGTGGATCTCGCCAGCAATCTGAGCGTCAACGTGGGAGATTGGATTACCTTACTTGCTACTACGACAGATGGCGCTTTGAACGCTTACGACTTTAAAGTTCGCGGTATCTACTCAACTGGCGTACCTGAGCTGGATAAACGCCAACTTTACGTACACATCAACAGTGCTCAGTCTCTGCTGGGGTCGGACAAAGTCAGTGCGCTGTCAGTATTTCTGTTCGACACCAGCTTAACCAACAAGGTTGAACAGCAAGTCGCAACGATTCTAAACAAACAAAAACTGAGCTTTGGTGATCAAGAGGTTGAAATTACTCCTTGGCAAGAGCGTGCGTTTTTCTATCTAAAAGTGAAAGATTTGTATGACCGTA
>NZ_JAWPOP010001074.1:0-508 GCF_033344345.1 Vibrio sp. 1978 | reverse complement strand
TGGCAATTGCGCCTAAGTTTTCAACTTGTCGACCATTGACTACTTGCTTGACGGCAAGTTCTACCAGTTTGCCTGATCGCGTTTTCGGAATATCGCTGATGGCGAAAATGGCACTCGGCACATGGCGTGGTGAACAGGCCGATTTCAGCTGCGCTTTAATGCTGCCGATTAACTCATCATCCAACTCATCTTGGCTTTCTAATTGAACAAAAAGCCAGATCTGTTCATTTCGATCCACTTCTTTCCCAACTGCGATGGAGTCGACAATGCCATCAATAGCATTCACCTGTTGGTAAATTTCTGCGGTACCAATTCTGACGCCACCTGGATTAAGAGTGGTGTCACTACGGCCATAAAAGACAAAACCGCCAACCTCACTTTTTTCTACATCGTCGCCATGATGCCAAACATTATCAAACTTATCCCAGTAAGCGTGATGGTAACGCTCGCCTGAATCACGCCAGAACCCAGAAGGGAAATTAGGCAGTGAATTGGCGCAAACCAGCTC
>NZ_JAWPOP010001073.1:0-508 GCF_033344345.1 Vibrio sp. 1978 | reverse complement strand
ACGTGTCGCCCAATGGACGTTTGCCACAAAAAACGTTGGAAGAGATCCGAAAAGTACGCTCAGATTTAGAAAAAGCCGCACAGGAAGTAAGCCAACTACAGGGCACTTTTGAAGTCGCGTTCGTTAGCTTGATTGATGGCTACTGCCAGTTCTCGAATCACGAACTTACTCAGCATGCCAAAATCGACTTTGACCATTTGGAAGGTCTAACGCTGTATTCAATCCCAGCGCTGTTGGCAATGGTGGATCAATCGTACGCGATGGCTGAAAACCGCCTAGCAAACGAGCAAAACCAATTGAGCAACATTGAAAAAGAAAAACAGAGGCAGAAACAGCAAGCAAGTGCTGCGGCAGCCGCTCGTTACCAAGACGGTAACGTGTTGGTGAAAGTCGAGAATTTTGATGGTTCTAACGTGATGTTCTCCGTCACAAACGTAGGTTCTCAAGGTTCATTGCAGCCAAACTTCAACACATTTAGTGCCTATCGCACCGACAGTGGAGAGTTGGT
>NZ_JAWPOP010001072.1:0-508 GCF_033344345.1 Vibrio sp. 1978 | reverse complement strand
ACGCCCTTATAGGTATTCCACTTATAAGCCCTCTCGCCTCGATAAATTACATAACCATCTAGGAGAATCACAGTGAAGTGGACTCGTGCCAACGCCTTTTGTATTGGTGTATTCGCCGCTAGTCATGCTTTTGGGCAAACACTAGAGCAAGCCGTAGAAAATACGCTAAAAACAAATCCCGATATTAAAAGCGCGTTCAATGAATTCGTTAGCAAGCAGTATGTGAATGAAGCATCTGGCGGTGCTTACCTCCCTTCCGTCGATCTTGACGCAGGTATCGGTTACGAAGGTATAAATCCTGCAGAATCAGGACGAGACTCAACCGATCTGACTCGTAAAGAAGCCACTATCACTTTAACGCAATTGATTTGGGATGGCTCTGCCACTCTTAATGATATGGACCGTACTGCTGCAGATGCAGAATCTGTGCGATACCAACTACTTGCGGATGCGCAAGACACGGCGTTGGAAGTGACTAAGGTGTACTTAGATTCCGTTAAAGCGTATG
>NZ_JAWPOP010001071.1:0-508 GCF_033344345.1 Vibrio sp. 1978 | reverse complement strand
AATGTAAGAAGTTAAGGTTGTGTGCTAAGCATTTGAAGATACAGGAATCTGCACGTCATCACTAATATCACTAGAGAAAAACCGCGCAGAAGAACATTGTGATAATGATGAAAGTAAGGTTTAGAAAAGGACACATCTCACATCACTTTTAGAGGTTGCAAAAAACAGATAAAAAAATACCCAAGTAAAAACTTGGGTATCTTCAAATGCTTAAATTATTTTTTGCGGTTTTTAACCACAGACATCATACGTTTACGCTTACGCTCTTGAGACAAGGTTAGCTTGTTCGCACGATTCTCAAACGGGTTTTCGCTATTCTGGAAGTTGATACGAATTGGCGTACCCATAATTTCCAGTGACTTGCGGAAGTAGTTCATCAAGTAACGCTTGTATGAATCCGGAAGTTCACGAACCATGTTACCGTGAATCACGACGATTGGTGGGTTGTAACCACCTGCGTGCGCGTATTTTAGCTTGATACGACGGCCACGAACCATTGGTGGTTGGT
>NZ_JAWPOP010001070.1:0-508 GCF_033344345.1 Vibrio sp. 1978 | reverse complement strand
TTTAAATGAGTACGTACCAACACTTGCTGTCCATTGGTATTCGTAAGGTGCACTGGTATCAATGGCGACGGATTGGTTGTTAACAAAGAATTCAACTTGAGTAACTACGCCATCAAAGTCATCAGCTTGAGCAGTGACGGTTAGGTTATCCCCCACACTCAGTGTTTCCGTACCTGTTGGACTAGTGAGAGTAATGCTAGGTGGCGGCAGCTCTACTTGAGGCTGAACGACGATAGCAATCGTTGTGGAGGTTACTGCGCCTTCATTGTCTGTCGCAATCGCGGTGAGTTGAGAAACGCCTTGGGCTGCAGTCCAAGATGCCTCAAATGGCGCTTGGGTGACGATAGCAACGGTTTGGTCACCCGCTAAAAACTCCACTTGTGTGACCTGTCCGTCCTCGTCGGACGCATCGGCTAACAGAGTAATGGCGCTGCCTTCAGGAATTTGCGCGTTGTTCGTTGGAGAAGAGAAGGACACTGTTGGCGACAGATTACTGTTTCCGCCATCG
>NZ_JAWPOP010001069.1:0-508 GCF_033344345.1 Vibrio sp. 1978 | reverse complement strand
ACAACTATGTGTGGAACGCGTATGCAGAAAAAGCGTTACTTGAGTTTTATGACGTGAGCTTAACGGTTTAGTTGCAACGAACATGTGTGGTAGCCTTTGCGCTGCCACATAATGGAGAGGTCATAAGACGTTGTCACGTGAAGACGAATTACTGGAGAAATTGGATGAGTGTGAAAATGCCACTGCGTTTCTTCAGGTTTCTAACAAAATAATTAACCTCAAGTTAAAAGCATTACTTCCGAGTGTGTTCGTCCAAGACGACTTAGTGAAGGAGTATGCTGTGGATCCTTTATTGAGAGAAGATGGGCCATTGGTCACGACCGATGTTGTCTCCAAGTTGATGTTCGCGATGGGGAAAATCTCATTACAAACTTATGCAGACATTGGCTTGTACGATCAGGTATTGGAGTATGTGGTTACTCAGCCTGAAAAGATCGCGTTTACAGATGATGTGATTTATGACTTCATCAAAAACCAAGCTGTACTCTCTTCTCAGCAAGACTGCTTT
>NZ_JAWPOP010001068.1:0-508 GCF_033344345.1 Vibrio sp. 1978 | reverse complement strand
CATCGCATTCTGGAGTGCCCTGTCGGTTGGTTCATGGAAGCTGATGGCAAGGCATTTGATCATGAAGTGTTCCACGATTACGTGGTGGCTCATGGTTATGGCGAACCTTCCAGCGAAGCCTATGAGCTGGCGGAGCGGTGGTTCTGGCAGGGCAACGATTATGCGTTGATAGCTGCGGAAATAGTTGCTCGTGATCTTTGTGTTCGTGATGACGAAGATGAGGACTGATCCTATGGATGCTGTAGCGCATATAGCAGCAGATAACCTTGTACCGGCATGTGGAGGTGCAGAGAAGCCGTTTACCGTTAGTGGTAGACAGTGGCTTTACTGCTCTCACCCAGCCAGTGGGAGGCACTGCTACTTAGACCTCGATAATGACCGTCCAGTCTGGCATCGAGGATTTCATCCTGCTTTTCATCCTGAGCTTGAGTTCGCTGATGAAGCTGAGTTGCTTCGACCAGTTGAGCGAAAGCCTGACCATGAAGAGCTGGAGGATTTTTACTTTTAA
>NZ_JAWPOP010000106.1:0-1260 GCF_033344345.1 Vibrio sp. 1978 | reverse complement strand
ATGAGCTGGAACTTAACTCAGTTCTCTGGGGGTTGGCGTATGCGCCTTAACTTGGCTCAAGCACGATTGTGTCGTTCCGATCTACTACTGCTCGACGAACCAACCAACCACTTGGATTTGGACGCCGTAATGTGGCTAGAACGCTGGCTGCAGAACTACCCTGGCACACTGATCTTGATCTCGCACGACCGAGATTTCCTAGATCCGATCGTTGGTCGCATCATCCATATCGAAAACCAACTGCTGAACGAATACACGGGTAACTACTCGTCATTCGAAAATCAACGTGCGCAAAAAATGATGCTGCAACAAGCGATGTTCGAGAAGCAACAAAAGCAAATGTCGCACATGCAAAGCTACATCGACCGCTTCCGCTACAAAGCGTCGAAAGCGCGCCAAGCGCAAAGCCGAATCAAAGCGCTAGAACGCATGGAAAAAGTCTTGCCCGCGCAGTTCGATAACCCATTCAGCTTTGAATTCCGTCAACCAGCTGCGCTGCCAAATCCAATCATGATGATGGACGACGTATCGGCAGGTTACGGCGACAACCTAATTTTAGAAAAGATTCGTCTGAACTTAGTACCGGGCAGCCGTATTGGTTTGCTTGGCCGCAACGGCGCAGGTAAATCGACCTTAATCAAACTGCTTTCAGGTGAACTTAAAGCGCAAGGTGGCGATCTCACCTATTCGCAAGGCGTAAAGATCGGCTACTTTGCTCAGCACCAGTTGGAGACGTTGCACCCAGAAGAAACACCACTGCAGCACATGATGCAGATCGCACCGGATCAAACAGAGCAGCAACTACGCGATTACCTAGGTAGTTTTGGTTTCCAAGGCGACAAAGCGCTAGAAAAAGTCGCACCGTTCTCTGGTGGTGAAAAGGCACGCTTGGTGCTGGCGTTGATCGTGTGGCAAAAGCCAAACTTATTGCTACTCGACGAACCAACCAACCACCTAGACTTAGACATGCGCCAAGCGTTAACCATGGCTCTGCAAACGTTCGAAGGTGCGATGGTGATTGTTTCACACGACCGTTACTTACTGCGCGCAACCACCGATGATTTGTACTTAGTGCATGATCGCCAAGTTGCACCATTCGATGGTGACCTAAACGACTACTACAAGTGGCTGACTGAACAACAAAAAGCCGAGCGAAAAGAAGCACAAGCGTCGCAACCAGTTAAAGATACCGCAAACAGTGCCGCTGCGAAGAAAGAGCAAAAACGTCGCGAAGCGGAATTTCGTAAACTGACGGCGCCA
>NZ_JAWPOP010001067.1:0-509 GCF_033344345.1 Vibrio sp. 1978 | reverse complement strand
AAAAGTATGGGCTTGGATATCCGCTGGGTTGACCGAGCACCTCAAGATGTCATCGATGAATTGGGCGTCAACGCTAAGCAATTGATTACGTCATTCATGGAACCACCGGGCACCATTTATCTCAACAAACGGATGCGCGACTACCCTACCCGTTTAAAATACGACTTATCGGTATACATTGGCCACCGCGTATTGCACAGCAGCGACGCGATGAATAACGTGCTCTCCATCGGACATCAGAATAACTGGGAACAAATGGACAGCCCCGTGTCGAACTCTGAGCTAAATTCGCAAGACATTCTGCAAGCTTGGCGAGACTTTGAGTCCAGCTTTTTTGCAGGAGCTCTGCTTTGCCCTAAAGTGCCATTTCGTCAGTTGCTCGACCGCTCCGGTTACGAAATTGATGTTCATAAAAAAGCAGGCGTTTCGCCATCCGTTGCGATGCGCCGCATGACCGTTGTGTCACCATATCCCCATTGGCATTATTTCGACGCGTACGGGCCGGGCAA
>NZ_JAWPOP010001066.1:0-509 GCF_033344345.1 Vibrio sp. 1978 | reverse complement strand
GCTTTGGCCTTTTTCGCTGCCTTTATGTTTTGGATCGAAACGTTTAGCAAATAGGTTAACCAAGCCAGTAGCTAAATCAGGGTAATGGCTTAGTGTATCTTCAATGTATTGTTGGCTGAATGGGAAACCAACTTGACGCATGTAGCGCGCGTAAGCACGTAGAATCGAGATTTCACGACCAGATAACGAAGCACCCAGTACCAAACGGTTGAAACCATCACTTTCTAGATCCCCTGCCCAAATCGCTGCAAATGCTTGTTGGAAACGATCACGAGCTTCGCGAAGATCAACGGTTTTGTCGCTCTTATGCAGCATTGAGAAATCTAGGATCCAGAATGTCTGGCCATTGTTTTTCTCGATCTCGTAAGGAGATTCACCAATCACGCGTAGACCCAAGTTTTCCAACATTGGCATTACGTCTGATAGATGGATTGGCTCGTCACGATGGTAAAGTTTTAAGCGAACCGCTTTCGAATCCGTTGGAACTTCCTGCGGACGGTAGAAAAGCA
>NZ_JAWPOP010001065.1:0-509 GCF_033344345.1 Vibrio sp. 1978 | reverse complement strand
ATGGACGAAGCCAGAGAACTTTGTAGGTAACGGTGCTTATGTTGTTGACAACTGGGTTGTGAACGAGCGTCTAGTATTGAAGCGTAACGAGCAATACTGGGACAACGAAAACACCACACTAGAGAAAGTTACTTTCCTACCGATTGAAAACCAAGTTGCAGAAATGAACCGCTTCCTAGCGGGTGAAATCGACTTCACGAACGAACTGCCAACAGAGCACTTCAAGCGTCTGAAGAAAGAGCACCCACAAGAAGTATCTGTGACGGGTAACCTATGTACTTACTACTACATCTTCAACACGAAGAAAGCTCCGTTTGATGATGTACGTGTTCGTCAAGCTATCTCTTACGCGATTGACCGTAACATCGTAACTGATGCGATTTTAGCTCAAGGTCAAAAACCAGCTTACTTCCTAACGCCAGAAATCACAGCAGGTTTCAACCCAGAAATTCCTGCATACGGCAAAATGACGCAAGAAGAGCGTAACGCAGAAGCGGCTCGTCTATTGG
>NZ_JAWPOP010001064.1:0-510 GCF_033344345.1 Vibrio sp. 1978 | reverse complement strand
CAAAGTAAGCAATCGTTGCGTTAATTACTGGAGCAAAAACAAATGGGATGAACAATGTTGGGTTCATTACGATTGGGCTACCAAAAATCACTGGTTCATTAATTTGGAAGAAGCCAGGAACCGCACTCATTCGGCCGATACTCTTTAGGTGAACAGAGCGGCTAAATGACATCAGTAGAACCAACGCTAACGTCGCACCAGAACCACCAATGAAGATATAGAAGTCCCAGAACGGCTGAGTGAAGATATTCGGAACAGGCTGCCCAGCAACAAATGCATCAATGTTTCCACTGATGTTTGTTAGAAAGATTGGCGATAGAAGGCCAACCACAATCGCGGCACCATGAATCCCTGCAAACCAAAGTAATTGACACATGAGTAGTGCACCAATGATGGCAGGCAAAGTATTTGATGCGCTGATTAATGGCTTGAACATCGCCATAACTGCATCAGGAATCAACATGTCGTATTGGGTTTGAACGAAGATGCTTAATGGATAAAGCGTGACAA
>NZ_JAWPOP010001063.1:0-510 GCF_033344345.1 Vibrio sp. 1978 | reverse complement strand
AGTTCAACGGGAACTACGTGTTCATCAAGCACAGCAACACATACATTACCAAGTATCTGCACTTAACGAAGCGCACAGTCAAAACGGGTCAACGTGTTAAACAAGGTCAAACTATCGGTACGCTTGGCGGGACAGGTCGTGTGACAGGACCTCACTTACATTATGAGTTCCTAGTAAATGGCGTGCACAAAAACCCAAGAACAGTGAATTTGAATGAACTTGGCAGGATTATGGGTTATCGCGTTTATATTCCGTCCTAGTGCACGCAACTTCTCGATTGTTTTTCTTTTGCTTTGTGCCTTTGTCGGCGCAATGAACTTACTGACTAGCATGTCAGTCTATGTCGGCTTGTCTGGCGTCTTACACGGTTTGTTTGGTTTTTGGGCTCTCAGAGAAGTGTTTGAAAACAGAAGAAGTAGCCTACTCTTAGTCGCCGGACTTATTGCGAAAATTGCATGGGAGCAATTTTATGGCCCTTCAACCAGCACTGCTGCAATGATAGGCGCTCGT
>NZ_JAWPOP010001062.1:0-510 GCF_033344345.1 Vibrio sp. 1978 | reverse complement strand
GTTGGTGGATACTTTCTTCGATGGTCAACTTCACTTCTGGGTACAGCAGCGTAAACAGTAGCTTGGCAAATTTCTGCGTTTTCTTCTTATCGCAGTTACCGTCGCTATCGAGGTACTCTTGCTGTTTGAGCGTATTGAACATGGCGGTAAACACACCTTTGTCGAAGAACTCCGGCGCGTTGATACCGTGCAGGCGACCTAAACGTTGCGCGATGTCTTGGCTCTTTTGTTCCAGATCCGATTTACCCAACTCAGGGTACGCAACCAATAGGTTCATGGCGATGGAGTAACGCTGCAGCGTCTCAGTAATCGTGCGACCAAGTAGAACCAGCGGTTGGTTGTTTGATTGGTTGATTTCCAATTTGTTGCCATCAAGACAGATCATTTTTTGTTCGGCAAACTCATTCAACGTTTTCACCACAAGGTCGTTTAAATCTTCCTCTTGGTAGCTTAGGAACAGCTCTTTCTTCAAGAATGGGTAGATTTGCGCGACGTTCTCTTGGATTTTCT
>NZ_JAWPOP010001061.1:0-511 GCF_033344345.1 Vibrio sp. 1978 | reverse complement strand
CTTGGCTAGGTGATGAAAACCTGTGCAACACGGGTAATATTGACCTCGATTTATAAAGAGATGGCTTAAAAAGCTCACATTTACTTCCTATACGGTTGAAGCTGTCGCTTTATAAGATATGATTAGACACAAATCGGTGGCATTTATAAGGTTATTTCATGGCAAAAGTCGTTAGTAAGGCGAATCAATCTCAGGGTATGTTGATGTTTAAACTCACCCTGCAACAAACCTGCGCAATAGGGACACTTAAAGTTCGTGAAATTGTACCCTACATGCCAACCACAAAAATCCCGTATTCCCATCACCATGTGATTGGTACGGTGACCATTCGTGATCTCACCGTTCCAGTTATCGACATGTCCGCTGCGGTTGGCTTTCGTCCAATTACGCAAGAAGAATACAAAAACTGCTACCTCATCGTGACCGACTGTTTACGCACTGTGGTTGCGTTTATGGTTCGTAGCATAGAGAAGATCATCGAATGTGATTGGAAAGCCATTGAAACGCCACC
>NZ_JAWPOP010001060.1:0-511 GCF_033344345.1 Vibrio sp. 1978 | reverse complement strand
CGCCTACGACTGAGGTCGCGACAATTCGGCTACGGTAAATGGTGTTGTCTAGTTGGCTGAGAGCCAGCTCCGCAAGTTCAAGCGCTTTCTCGGGTTGGTTGCTGTTAATCGCGACCTGAGCAAGCAGCGCGTTAGCTTGGCCTTGGTAATGGATATCTAGCTCGATATTACGCTTTTTATGCTCTTCTTCGGCTTCTTCAAGCAATTGGCCAACTTGATTGTATCGGTGTTGGCTCTGCGCTAACCATGCACGTAACATCGTCAATTTAGGGTGGCTAAACAGCAGCTCTGCATCCAGCTTATTGATGGCATGCTCGAGTGTGCTTAACTCACCTTGGTTGAACATCTTCCAACCGAATTCATTCAAAATCTCAACGACTAAGTCTTTATCGTTGGACTTTTGTGCGTGATGAATGGCTTGGTGTGGCGATTTTTGTTGTAACCAAGCGACCGCCGCATTGCGGTGAAGATCTTTTTCTTGTTGAGGAATACGTGCTTGACGCTCGTGAGA
>NZ_JAWPOP010001059.1:0-511 GCF_033344345.1 Vibrio sp. 1978 | reverse complement strand
TCTCTGCTTGCGCCGGCGTTTCGACGCCTTCGGCAATCAACTTCACTTGCAGCTCGTCCGCAAAATGAACGATGGCATTCAATACGGATGCACTCACACTTTGAATGCCTATTGTTTCAACAAAACACTTGTCGATCTTCAAATAATCAATTTTCATGTGCTGCAAAAATGCTAACGACGTTTGCCCAGTTCCAAAGTCGTCAATCAGTACATCAATTCCGTGCACGCGCAACGCTGCGATATGCTTCCGTGCTTCCCCATTAATCAACTGACGCTCCGTAATTTCGATGCCGAGCGACACATTATTCTCACTTAGCTTTCTGTGGATGAGTTGCAGTTTTCTTATTACATGAGAACCGACAAGGTAACCAGGAGGCACATTGACACCAAGATGCACCGGATGAGTAAACGTCAGTTTGGAAAAATCGTCCGCCGCTTTTTCTAAAACGTAGTCGGTCAGCAACGATACTAACTCGTTCTGTTCGGCCGCAGGAACAAATTCATCTGGAGC
>NZ_JAWPOP010001058.1:0-511 GCF_033344345.1 Vibrio sp. 1978 | reverse complement strand
CGTTCATATGGTTCAAATCACCAATCGCATTACGTATTAAGCTAAACAGCGGTGAAATCGAAGCACTCACTTGCGGTTTAGGCAAATTCAGCGATTGCACTTCGTCTCCTTCGCGCATCGCAAGGTACGTCAAACTGTGGTGAAGAATTTCTGGCTGGCCAATGTCACCATGTATTTCACCCATACAGTAGCTGCCAAAGGTCGCGGCAATATCCATAAACGCCTGCACTTCGTCGCTGCTATCAATAAAATCCAGCCGCGAGGCGCAGTTGTAAATCATCACTACTTCAGGCTGATGCATGGCAAGTTCCACCACCCCATGACGCACTTGTTCTAACGTCAGAGAGGGATGGTTATAGCAAAACTGAACCTCATCACCGAGGCACCACGGCCTATCGAAACTCATGCTTCCATCGGCGTGAAGTTCTGTGACGGTACAAACTTCCTTGCGCCCCAACGTTTCTCGATACAACGGGAAACTGAGTAATTGGTTAATCGTCACGTCGTGCCC
>NZ_JAWPOP010000105.1:0-1264 GCF_033344345.1 Vibrio sp. 1978 | reverse complement strand
TACTTCGGCGTTCATTCCGGATGTCAAACGGTACTTGGCAACATCATCTTGAGAAATTGAGATTCGCGCTAGGTAATAGTCATCTTGGTTTTCTTGTGACAATTTATCCGCAGAAACAGTCAGCACCGTGCCATCGAGAGGAGCCAATGTTCGTGCATTCAGAGCGGTTAATCGCACATGCGCTTGTTGTCCTGGATTGATCAAGTCAATGTCTTGCGGATTGACTCTTGCTTCAACAAGCAACTTATCATCTTGAGGCACTAACTCTAACAACGTTTGTCCTGAACCAATAACCCCCTTTTCAGTGAACACTTGCATGTTCACTACGCGGCCTGAGATTGGCGCATTGATTGAAGTTCTAGCCACCACATCTTGAGCAGATCGATACTCTTCACGAATGGCAACGACTTCTTTTTTGGTATTCCGCAACTCTTCGACGATTTCATTCAATCTTTCGAGCTTTAACTCTTCTATCTTGGCTTGGTTCTCGTCTAACCTTTTCCCAACGGTTAAAGATTGCCGATCAAGCTGACTTAGAGTACTGCGAACCTCTGCGGCAAGCCGTTTGAGTTGCAACAAAGTGGATTTGCCAGAAAACCCCTTCTGGACCAAAGCTTGGTTACTTGCAATTTCTTCTTCAATAAAGTTGAGGCGCTCTCTTTCGATGACTTTGGTTTGCTTAAGATTTTCGAGCTCTAAGCTCGCACCAGAAATACTTTGTTCAATAATACTAAGCTTGCTCTCAAAAAAACGCTTTCTGGCAGTAAAGATTTTGTTTTGTACTAACTGTGCTTCTTTAACGATGTTCACACGAGGAATCGCTTCTAGATCACCAGACCACGAGATATCCGCTAATTCATCCAATTCGGCACTCAGCCGGTTTTCCTTCGCTAGCGTGTGAATGTACTGACCCCTAACTGCATCTAACTTGGCCATTGGCTGACGTTGCGATAATTGAACAAGCGGCTGGCCTTTCTTTACCAAATCGCCCTCTTGAACATACAGTTTTTCAATGATACCGCCTTCTAAATGCTGTATCTCTTGCCGCTTGGTTAGAACAGACAAATCTCCATAAGCGATAGCAGCACTCTCTAACTTTGCGGTAGCCGCCCAATATCCTAAACCGCCTAGGAAAAAGCTTAACGTTGCAACTCCGAGCAAAATTGGCTTTTTGAAACTCAAGTTAGCATCTGAACTGAAACGGTACACTTTCTCTGCAGGAAGTTCGTTAACGACTGGCTGCTGATTGCTCATTTTTCACCCT
>NZ_JAWPOP010001057.1:0-511 GCF_033344345.1 Vibrio sp. 1978 | reverse complement strand
CGCAAGCGGCTTGCTTTTTGAGGTGTCACTGTCACTCACATAAGGCATGTCGTAAATTAGCGTTGCAGCGAGGGCACGACTCGTGGTGTAGGCCACAACAATAACGAGCCAAAAATCAGGCAAATGCACCAACTCGCTCCAAAGGACAAACTTCGCCAACAACGCCATCACTAATGTTGCGGCGCCATAAGTCCCGATGCGGCTGTCCTTCATGATAGAAAGACGACGCTCAACCGTCATACCGCCGCCAATGCCATCCGCCATATCAGTCAAACCATCTTCGTGAAAAGCACCGGTGAGCAACAAGCTGAACGCCATGGTTAATACAATAGCAACAGAATCAGGGAAAATAAGTTGAGTGAAGTAGAACACAAGCGCGCAAAGCACACCAAGAATCACACCAACCAAGGCAAAATATCGCCCAGCTTGGTTCATACGCTCTTCGCTGTAAGGTAAGTCACTCGGTACAGGCAAGCAGCTAAAAAAGCTCACAGCCAAGAGGAATAGCTCC
>NZ_JAWPOP010001056.1:0-511 GCF_033344345.1 Vibrio sp. 1978 | reverse complement strand
GATATCGAATGGAATGTGCAGTGCTTGTTTTTCTGCTTGGTCTTGCGTTGCTTCAGTAAATTGCTCAACTGTTAGCGCGTAAGTTTTTGCTTCAGCGTTGTATTCGCTGTTTACACGAAGTGTTGGTGTACCAGATTGGCTATACCATAGACGGAATTGCTTAAGGTCAACGCCCGTTGCATCTTCCATTGCAGAAACGAAGTCTTCACATGTTGCCGCTGTACCGTCGTGACGCTCAAAGTAAAGCTTCATACCTTTTTGGAAGCCTTCCTCGCCAAGCAAAGTGTGGTACATACGAATCACTTCACTGCCCTTTTCATAAACGGTCAGCGTATAAAAGTTATTCATTTCAATAACTTTGTCAGGACGAATTGGGTGTGACATTGGGCTTGCATCTTCAGCAAACTGAGGGCCACGAATAATGCGCACGTTGTCGATTCGATTTACCGCTCGTGAACCTAAGTCAGAAGAAAACTCTTGATCACGGAACACCGTCAAACCTTCTTTTAGG
>NZ_JAWPOP010001055.1:0-511 GCF_033344345.1 Vibrio sp. 1978 | reverse complement strand
GTACGAAATGGATGTTGAGTCGGTGGTGGGCAAACTTGATATGCTTGGTTATCAGTACGACCCACTCACCAATCAATTCAAAGCGTACGAACGCTAGTCTCAATCGATTCCTTGTTGTTAAGCCATCTTGATGCCGTCAAGATGGCTTTTGCATTGTTGTCTCGCCGTCGCAAAGAAGGCTTGCAGATAACGCTTATCTTTTTCAGAGTTACGCGTTGCTGCGAACAGACGACGCCACAAACCTTTGCCAAATGGTTTACTGGTGATTAACCCCTGACGAGAAAACTCGGATATCGCCCAGTTTGGCAACGCCGCAACGCCCAACCCTGCCGAAACCATTTGCACCAGCATTAAGGTATTGTCCGCTTGCTTCCATCTGGCAGGCTCGACGCCGGCCGGCTGCAAGAAGTGCTTAACAACGTCCAATCTTTGTTTTTGAACCGGATAAGAGCGCATAGTTTGATCGGCAAGATCTTGTGGTTCGCTAATTTCTTTGTCAGCTCATGGATGA
>NZ_JAWPOP010001054.1:0-512 GCF_033344345.1 Vibrio sp. 1978 | reverse complement strand
AATCGCTCGACTTTGTTTTACTGCTCATAGCAGTGAAACGAAGTTGAGTGATCAGCGAAGCCGCATCAGCGGTGAACGCTACTGATCATATATAGATCCATAGGATCATAAGATCATGCAGCGTGTTAGGTAGCTTAATATCAGGAAATTTCCTAACTTTAAGCTTTGTTTCTGTAAGCTAAAGCTTAATATTAGGAAATTGAAGCTTAATATTAGGAAGTTCATCTCTATCACATAGCTTAATATTAGGAAACACACCTATATCTAAGCTTAAAATGAGGAAACGCCTTAATCCGTATATATAGCTTAATTTTAGGAAAAAGGCGTTAAGCAATAGCTTAATTTAAGGAATTGGATTACTTGGAGGACTTACCAGTACGAAGTTCGGAGAGCTCTGATGCCATGCCACCACCAAATGGGCCATGACTGGTTTGTTGGGCCAAGCGCTTCGATTCCTCAGATAGAAGGGAGTCATCTCTGTGTATCAATCCTGGCTCTTCTGAAAGACGCGA
>NZ_JAWPOP010001053.1:0-512 GCF_033344345.1 Vibrio sp. 1978 | reverse complement strand
ATTACTTTCACCAAGCCAGTGAAGAAATGCTCGCCAGTGGCGAACTCGTCGCCGCGCTCACTAATTATGATGGCCCTCAGGGTAAAGACGTGTTCGTCAAAGCGCTCGCTCAGCTGTTTCGTGAAACATACGGCTGGGACATCAGTGAGAAGAATATTAGCCTGACGAATGGCAGCCAAAGCGGGTTCTTCTACCTATTTAATTTGTTTGCTGGTCAGCAGCCAGATGGTTCGCACAAAAAAGTCCTGTTGCCTATCGCACCGGAATACATTGGCTACGGTGATGCAGGTATCGATGAAGACATTTTTGTTTCGTACCATCCAGAAATAGAGCTACTCGACAACGGCCTATTCAAATATCACGTTGATTTTGAAAAGCTCACCGTCGATGACTCCGTCGCAGCAATTTGTGCATCTCGCCCAACCAACCCAACAGGAAACGTACTGACTGACGAAGAAGTGCGTAAACTGGACAAATTGGCGCGCGAGAACAACATCCCACTGATCATCGAC
>NZ_JAWPOP010001052.1:0-512 GCF_033344345.1 Vibrio sp. 1978 | reverse complement strand
AAAACATTCGCAACCAAAAAGTGGATGAGATCCCACATCTTTTCGCTTATAGCCAATTATTACTGTCAGTGAATGGGCACGATGGCTTATACGGTACATGCGGCACCCCTGAAAAATTCTGGGCTAAGTGGAAAGAAGAAGAGATCAGTGAGGCGACCTTTGAACGCTTGAAGAATACTCCACTTACTCAAGATGAATTGGATCTTATCTTCAATCACCGTCCTGCTAAGGTTCGAGATGAATACCTTTCGCTTATCGCAGGCGGTAAGCTTGTAGTAACCGATCAAGGCCGTCTATTAGTGTCGTTATTGCGCCACGACCGTCTACTCGAAATGACTCAGCTATTTACTTTGTTTGATAAGAAAGTTGGCAAAATTGTTGCTCGTTATCAGCAAGTGTTTGGCATTAAAGCCCTGATTGAGCGTGTTACCTCTTTTGATGAGAAGGGGGCACGTAACGGCGGCGTGATTTGGCATACCACAGGGTCGGGCAAATCGTTCACTATGGTGTTT
>NZ_JAWPOP010001051.1:0-512 GCF_033344345.1 Vibrio sp. 1978 | reverse complement strand
GACCAAATTGCCAATATGGGAAGATAGGCCACGAATTGGCTCGCACCACACGCAAATACCCAGATGCTACATGGCATGCACACCATAACCGCAATACGCATTACAGCTCGGCCACTTCCAAGGCGATGAGAAGCTCGAGTCGTGAGTAGATTTCCAAGAACACTCACGATTCCTAAAGCTGCGTACATCATGCCAATCCAACTTATCGACAGTCCCGCGACATCTCGCATATTGAGCCCAATGAGATTGAACACACCAATACCACCACCTAAGCCAAAACACATAGCCGCAATCGCACCCAACGCTCCAGGAAGGCGAAATGCCTCTATAACGGGAGGTAATGTCATTAACCGCTCGTTCTGATCGTGAGGCTCTCTCATGCATCCCCAAACTAAGGCCCCAACAGCAAGTGCCGCCATCCCTAAAATGATAAAAGCTGCTCTCCATGATAAGAGCTGTGTGATCAGTGCGCCGATAGCAGGGCTGGTTATCATGCCTAATGTCAATCCAGC
>NZ_JAWPOP010001050.1:0-512 GCF_033344345.1 Vibrio sp. 1978 | reverse complement strand
TCGATAGGTTGAGCGGTGAAAAGCGAGTTTGCCATTCCATGATTACAATGCCTTTTGAAGATATTTTTCAGCTATGTTAAATGCAGATTCACCATTTGTCAGCTTTCAATATGCCCAAGTCACCTTAAGGTGTTCGGTTTAGCGAGAACCGCTCAGTTTTCAGATGTAGCGGTAATTTGGAAATCTAATCAACCTTGAGTAAGAAACGTCAACAACGTATGTCAATCAAGGATAGGTGACGTTTTCTATCGTGATTTCATGGCAGAATAATTAGGAAAGAGCTCGCTGTTGCTAAACGTGAGGTTCAGTGGTGTTGAATCAGTGACCAGCTTTGAATCTGACACCTTGAAGTTACTTAACGTATTGTGACCCGCACACTAGTGACGTAGCACATCCCTTGTTACACTCCGCATTAATAACAAGACATCTATGAAGGAATAATGAATGTACACTCCTGAAGAAAAGGCGCGTATTAAATGGGCTTGTCGTCGTGGCATGCTTGAGCTGGATGT
>NZ_JAWPOP010001049.1:0-512 GCF_033344345.1 Vibrio sp. 1978 | reverse complement strand
AGCCAGGTGGCATTTGAATCGCTTCGATTTGCGGTTGTAGGCGTTTTTGCAACGTCGATGCGGTTTCTTCACCGAGAATATCAGGGTCCGCCATCACAGTAAGCATGCGCTTACGGTTCTTACGCACGATGATAGGGTCTTCCCAACGCATGTCGTAACCCATTGTGACTTGCTGGAGTGGGATAAACTCACTCTGCGCAGGGCTCCAAATTTTCATGCCTTCGATGTTACGAATATCGATACGCTCGTCTTCTGGTAAACGCGCCACAATCGGCATCAACGTAGTACCGTCGCGGTAAAGACCTATCGTCATTCCCGAGAACGACATCGATAAGAAATCATCCACATCAGATTTAGTGATACCGTAACGACGCGCTTGGCTTTCGTTGAACTGAGGCTCAAGCACTTGAGTACGCTCACGCCAGTCGTGGCGAATATTGGTCGCGCCCGGATCGGCGTACATGATATCCATTACTTGCGCCGCAATCGTGCGAAGCACCGTTGGATCAGAG
>NZ_JAWPOP010001048.1:0-513 GCF_033344345.1 Vibrio sp. 1978 | reverse complement strand
CAAGCAGGGCGGCGTTAGCAATAGTGGATGGCCGTTCATCTAACCGAGCTTGGCTACGACGCGTAATAACTACATCATGTCCCTCGACTAACAAGGCTTGCGCTAGTGGAGTACCAAGCCAACCTGCACCTACAATCAATGTGTTTGCCATTATTTATCCTACTTAACTGTTTTGCTCAAAGAGAGTAATGAGCTCTGCTTTGGCTTGTTGATGGAGGGGATCAGAATGCCATTTTTGATGTTGAATCAGGTCAACATTGACTTGCCAAGCCAGCTTTGTGAAATCATCCCCAACTTTTTTTAACGTGTTTGGTGAGTCTGCGACTAAGTGCTCCGGCAGGAAGCACCATCCAAACCCTTTGTTCGCTAATTCCAACAAAATGTAGTAGTTATCAGCGTACCAGATATCTGGGCTCAATGCTTGGTTGAGGCTACCTGGTTCTGCACTCTTTGAGCGTATCACCAGTTGGCGATATTGTTTGAGTTGATCGATATGGGTAATTCGCTGAGCCG
>NZ_JAWPOP010000104.1:0-1265 GCF_033344345.1 Vibrio sp. 1978 | reverse complement strand
ATCAAGTGTATAGATACCACCAATAACACCACAACTCGTTTTCATGTAAGGAGCAGGTTTAGTAATTTTAATTACCGTTTGAGCGGAAGCACTAAACGAAACACTCAAAAGTATCACCAGTGCCGCAATGCTTTGTTTAATACTCATGTATAAACCTCATTAAAAAAGGGGACCGAAGCCCCCTATCCTCTAAAGTTTTGAGAGGCCACAAATCCAGCCATGCCACCCAAAAGCACAAAGACGATGAGAATGACATCGTGAAGAATGGCCAACATAAACTTAAGCCTTATTCACAGCACGCTTAGCAAGAGTGATGGATTTAAGAGCCATAGCGATACCAACAATTAGCAAGCCAGCCGCACCGATTTTGGTCGCAACGCCAGCAAGGTCGATTGCACTGAATGGGTCAGCACCTGCCTCACTTGCGAAAGCAGCACCAGAGAAAGCAGCCACAGCAACAGTAGCAGCACCACGTTTTGCGAATTTCTTCGCTTGATTGATGTATTTCATAAGTACCTCAGAGAAGTTTGATTAAACGTAAAGCCATCTTGATGGCATAGGTAGAAATGAAGCCCCCAAAGAACACCAAGGAAAAACCAAGGCCGAACATTTGAGTAGCTTCAGGGCCAGTAACCTGAGTGAAGTCCATAAGCGAACCGTATTCTTGAGCCGTAACCATGACGTAACCACTACAAGAAGCAGCATCAACCTCAGGAACGACAGCAATAAAACCGTCAGCATTTGGAAGTGCGCACACAGGCATAATTAAAAACCTTACTTAGCTTTGTCAGAGACCGGATTGTCGAACAGGCTGCGAATCACTTTGAAGTCACAAACCAAGTTGCGACGTGGGTCCTCTGGGTCAGGTTCATACTCGAACTCAACAAGAGCCGGACACATCGTTGTTTCGAATTTAGCGAGAAGTGCATCGTTTGGCGCAAATGGAACCTCAACAGATTCAATACCAAACGCAATTTGAGAGCCGTTTTCGTTTTCCCAAGGCTTCAATGCCTTACCAGCAAACAAACGACCAATTTCATATTTTTTACCGGATTGCTTACCAACGCCTTTTGAGTAAGTGCCACCTGTTAGAACGTAACGAACAGCCATGCTAATTCTCCATTATCTCTTTGATTATGTGTTTGTATGTATCAGGCAAGTTGAGCAAATCACCCTGCGTATCCTCAGATATGAGCAACCCGAAAACTTTCTCCAAGTCACCATCCAAGTACTTAGCAATATCCGCTAACGTGCGGCCAACTTGA
>NZ_JAWPOP010001047.1:0-513 GCF_033344345.1 Vibrio sp. 1978 | reverse complement strand
TTCCAAGTGGTTCCTTCTCGTAGATTCACATTGCCTTGCCCTTCTCCGTTGGCAGCTTACAAAGAGCTAAAGCAAAGCAACCCAAGCCCTTACATGTTCTACATGCAAGATGAGCTGTTCACTTTGTTTGGTGCGTCGCCAGAAAGTGCCTTGAAGTATGAAACCGACACCAACCAAATAGAGATCTACCCAATTGCAGGGACTCGCCGTCGCGGTACACGTCCAAATGGCGAAATCGATTTTGATTTAGATAGCCGTATTGAACTTGAACTGCGTAGCGACAAAAAAGAGAACGCTGAACATATGATGTTGGTAGACCTAGCTCGTAATGATGTAGCGCGCATCTCACAAGCTGGTACTCGTCATGTTGCCGATCTCCTTAAAGTTGACCGTTACAGCCATGTTATGCACTTGGTGTCCCGCGTGGTTGGCCAGTTGCGCGATGACCTTGATGCTTTGCACGCTTACCAAGCTTGTATGAACATGGGCACGTTAACTGGGGCGCCAAAAATT
>NZ_JAWPOP010001046.1:0-513 GCF_033344345.1 Vibrio sp. 1978 | reverse complement strand
ATTCAATCAGTTGAGCTTATTACGATCATCGTCATCTTTACGCTCGAATTCACCTTCGAAGGTGTTGCCGTTGTCCGAGCGAGAATCAAACGGGTCACGATGAAACGGATCTTGCTCAAATGGCCCTTGGTTTGAAAAACCACCTTGGAA
Source organism: Vibrio sp. 1978 (assembly GCF_033344345.1). NCBI lineage: Bacteria > Pseudomonadati > Pseudomonadota > Gammaproteobacteria > Vibrionales > Vibrionaceae > Vibrio > Vibrio sp. 1978. Next base: position 363 of record NZ_JAWPOP010001046.1, on the reverse strand, counting down.
GCCACCACCATGCATGGTTTTGACGACCATCTTGCTCATCAAGTATTTCGCAATCGCGGCACGCGGCGCAGGCAGCAATACCACCATACCCAACGCGTCGGTCATAAAGCCGGGTGTCAGCAATAGCACACCGGCAACCGCTAGCATCACACCTTCAAAAATTTGCTGTGCTGGAATTTCGCCTTGTTCAAGACGGCCCTGAACAGACATCAAGGTTTGAATACCTTGGCTGCGCACTAATGACGCGCCAACAAATGCCGTGATCAGCACTAATGCGATGGTTGGCCAGAGACCTAAAAAGCCCCCCACCTGAATAAATAAGCCAATTTCAATGATTGGGACGAAAATAAACGCCAATAATAA
>NZ_JAWPOP010001045.1:0-514 GCF_033344345.1 Vibrio sp. 1978 | reverse complement strand
GGACGCAGTCTCTTTCCTCACTTTTTGGGGACGTTCGATAGTTTTATCTACAAGAATATTGTTAATCCTTTAGCAACTCAGTTGACTGGATTTAGTGGGCAAGCTGGCGATTGTACAATACGCATCATTGAAGGAACTTCAACTTTAGGTTTTAGAACAAGGTGGGGCATAGCTCGTCGCGGCAATATACATGCACATCACTATTCTATGGACTTGAAAAATGGTGGATATATCTTCGATACTGGGGATTCAATCAAAGATCGAGAACTAAATGCAGTTATCCTTGAAAGCTGGCAAGAAAGAGACCTAAAAGAAACCAAAAATCGAATGCTTGCTGCTGGCTACGCAACTTATAGAGACATTGAGTATTTAGCACTGAAAGCACTTACCGAAGAGAAATTTGAAAAATTTGTTCAACTATTCGCAAAAAAATATCCGTTAATAATTGTGGATGAGTGCCAAGATCTTTCTTTTGAGCAGCTTATGATTCTCCAATGTCTCTCAGATGTTGGTA
>NZ_JAWPOP010001044.1:0-514 GCF_033344345.1 Vibrio sp. 1978 | reverse complement strand
GAACCGTCTGGATGTAGAGCCAAGCCAATGTTTGGCCTTTGAAGATTCCAATAATGGTGTTCGCGCCGCTGTAGCGGCAAACATGGTCACTTATCAAATTCCGGACTTGGTCGAACCTTGCGATGAGGTGAAACAATTTGGTCACGCTATCGTGCCTTCACTGCACGAAGTATTAGCCGAGCTTAAACAGACTCGCTAACCCTCCTCTTAATACGTTCCAAAGCTCAACGTCGACGTTGGGCTTTCTCTTAGTTTCTTACCCATCTCATATTCCCCCTCTTAATTGAATCGACTCCCTCAACCTACACGAATTGAGAATTGAGCCAGTTCACGCCACGAAAGAAAATCAGGTTGTTCAGTGATCAATCAGTGGAACGAACCAGTACAAGTTTGCAACAAATCGTCAATATACCGTTTGAAGCACGTTTTTCGGGTCAAAACTGGCTGATAATGAGAACTATTGGACAAAAAAGTCCAAGTCAGCCCAAAACAACAAAATGGAGAGTGTTATATG
>NZ_JAWPOP010001043.1:0-514 GCF_033344345.1 Vibrio sp. 1978 | reverse complement strand
TGCGACCAGCCATTGACGCTGCTTTACCTACTGCACCTGCTGGCAACATCGTTACAGCCATACCACCTAGCACATTAGACGCAGTGCCTAGCCATGTACGCCAATCTTTAGCACCTTCGCCAAAGCTCATATCATCATTGATAATATCTTTCGCCATGGCTTCGCGCATTTCAGGCGATAAGGTTTCGTATTGCTCATTAGCCCAATTCTCTAATGAACTTGCTGCCTTTTCTGCACCAACGAAATTCGCAGCACCAGCCAAAGTTTGCAAAGCGCCTTGTTGAGCCATATCAACAACGTCACCAAACGTTGATGTGTTTTGATTGCGTTCCCTTTCCTCAACTAGACGCATCGCCTCTCTGAAATCCATCGGTATCCCCTCTTATTCTGCATAGGAAATAGACAGGGGAAGTATAACCCCAACCGCACCGATTGGGGATTTTTGTTTACGTTCGATGAATTAACGATTAGCCAAACCTAATGCCATGTAGCGTGCGGCTGGTAGAGCATTTTT
>NZ_JAWPOP010001042.1:0-514 GCF_033344345.1 Vibrio sp. 1978 | reverse complement strand
TCATCTGCATTACGATAACGCGTCGCATCGTCGGCGGTGGTGTGGTCACTTAGGCGATAACTTACCGCTTCGATCAGTGTCGCCCCTTTGCCTTTTCGTGCTCGCTCTAATGCGGTCATGGTAGCGTCATACATAGCAACAACGTCGTTGCCATCGACGGTAATCCCTGGAATGCCAGCACCTTTTGCTTTTTCAGAAAGAAACTCCGCCGCGCATTGCAAACTGCGTGGTACAGAAATCGCCCATTGGTTGTTATTCACCACAAAAACCAACGGAATGTTCCATGTCCCTGCGCAGTTGATGGATTCGAGAAAATCTCCTTTGGATGTCCCACCGTCGCCACACATGACCAGAGCCGCTTCGTGATTGCCTTGAATTTTCAACGCAGAAGCAACGCCGACCGCATGTGTACATTGTGTTGCGATTGGGACACAAAATGGCAAGTCTCGGCTTGGGATAGGGCTGCCTTCTGGCGCAAAGTCACTGCCGCGCTCATCGCCGCCCCAATATTGAA
>NZ_JAWPOP010001041.1:0-514 GCF_033344345.1 Vibrio sp. 1978 | reverse complement strand
CTTTGTATTGGAAATAGTCGAAACACGGATTGTTGTTTGGTCGATAGACACCCGTCCCAGATTTTTGAATGCCAAATGCGCGAGCTCCTAATTCCAAGTTCATTGAATGGACGGCCAACATTAAGGCACCTTTACCGGACTTTTCTAACGCTTCTAAATGCTCCATTCCTTTAATCGTAACGTGCTTACTGACTCTTTTATCTGACCAAAACCATGCCATCGCTGTTTCGAAGAGTGCAATACCGGAGTTGTCGATATTATCTTTTAAAATCGCCTCGCGTTGAGATTCGCCCATGTGAGGAAAACAAAGCTCAAGATTGCGCCGTATCGTCACTTGACGCTTTTTCATTATTCGCATGGCTAAACGGCCAATACCGCGTCCTAGCGCTAATTGAATATTAAAAGGAAGAAGGCTCAATGAGTACATCACGCCGATGAGAATTAACGTACCCCAATAACGAGGTAAAAGAAATTTAGCCTTAAATTCAGGCCTTTTGTATTTATTCATATATGA
>NZ_JAWPOP010001040.1:0-514 GCF_033344345.1 Vibrio sp. 1978 | reverse complement strand
TGGCCCTCTAGAAATTAAGAACACTGATGGCGCGGGTGATGCTGCACTGTCTGCACTGGTGCATGACATGGCTGCAAACTCTTTCCATCAGAAAGAAGTGCCTACTTCAGGGAAACATGAAGTACGCTGTCTGACGTATTCATCACTTTCTCAAATTTGTAAATACGCGAACCGCGTGAGCTACGAAGTGCTAACTCAGCACTCTCCTCGCCTATCGCGAGCTCTGCCAGAACGCGAAGACAGCTTAGAAGAGACCTACTGGGATCGCTAAGAAGGTTAGCTTTAGAGCAAAAAATATACTTAGGTCACCGTTTGGTGGCCTTTTTGTTTTGATCTAGCGCAGTATTTAGTGGATTTTGTTACTATGTAGCACGCGAAGGCGCACGAACTTCTTTACACCTAATTTTATACCAGTATTATTCTCGCGCAAACGTTTGCGCAACAACAATACAGTCTTCATAGATTGCTTGATGTTGAACGACGCGTGGTAGACATATTTGGGAGTATCCATGCA
>NZ_JAWPOP010001039.1:0-514 GCF_033344345.1 Vibrio sp. 1978 | reverse complement strand
CCCAGCTTAAGCAGCAAATCCAAGAAAACCTGCCTAAAAAAGAAGGTTCAATCAAAGCAACAGATAAAGGCTTTGGTTTCCTGGAAGTGGACAGCAAGACCAGCTTCTTCATCCCACCAGCGTACATGAAAAAGTGCATTCACGGCGACAAAGTCGTGGCCATCATCCGTACTGAAAATGAACGTGAAGTCGCAGAACCACAAGAGCTGATCGAACAATCTCTTACTCGCTTTATCGGTCGAGTAAAGATGTTCAAAGGCAAGCTAAATGTCGTGCCTGACCATCCTCAACTAAAGAAATTGTCTCTAAAAGCGAAACTGAAGAAAGGTTTAAAGCCTGACAACTTCGCGGAAGGTGATTGGGTTGTAGCACATCTTGTTCGTCACCCGCTAAAAGGCGACAACACGTTCTTCGTTGAAATTTCAGAGAAAATCACTGACGCTGATGACAAAATCGCACCGTGGTGGGTAACGCTAGCGCAAAACGATCTACCAAACTCAGAACCTGCTGGCAT
>NZ_JAWPOP010001038.1:0-515 GCF_033344345.1 Vibrio sp. 1978 | reverse complement strand
TGAAGTTCGCAAAGAGATTAACGCTCACGGCGTTTCCGTTGTTCGTATTCAGCTAGAAGACAATATGTGGAAATTGGTGGATACCGATCCGCTTAACCGCCGATACACTGGTGCGACAGTGATGGATTTATCTGGCCCAGTCGCTCACACGGCGCTTACTGTGACGCGTTTTTCGCCTGATGGCAGCCAAGCTCGTGGTACGTTAAACAACTGTGGCAACGGCTATACGCCGTGGGGTACTTACCTCACGTGTGAAGAGAACTGGCCTGGCTACTTCGTTAATGCGGGGACTCGTACAGAAGAACAAGATCGTATTGGTGTGGATGATAAGAGCACGCGTTACTTGTGGGAAACATTGGCAGGTAACTCAGAAGAGCGTTTAGATGAGTTTACGCGTTTTAATGTTGCACCAACAGGCACCAGCTCTGCAGACGATTACCGTAACGAAGCGAACGGCCATGGCTACATTGTAGAAATTGACCCATATACCCAAAACTCTCGTGCGAAAAAGCGTA
>NZ_JAWPOP010000103.1:0-1279 GCF_033344345.1 Vibrio sp. 1978 | reverse complement strand
CCATATCTTTAAGTGCCGTCGCCATTGTAATGTCTTGCGGTAGAAGACCTTGTTCTGCACCCGGTAGGCCTACTTTCGTCAAACCGGTACGGATTGGCGTTTGACCGGTACTGAAAGTACTACGACCCGCAGTACAAGATTGCTGCGCGTAGTACGCAGTGAAAAGCGCACCTTCTTGCGCAATTCTGTCGATGTTTGGTGTGTTGTAACCAAGCATGCCTTGGTTGTAAGCAGAGATGTTACCGTAGCCGATGTCATCACCCATGATAACCAGCATGTTGGGTTTAGAAGCTGCTTGTGCGGCAATCGGAGCTGCCGTTGCAAGCATCGTGAGTACTAGAGTATTTTTGCGAAAGTTCACGTTTTTTATTCCTTCACGTTAAAAACTTTCTTTATGGTATGCCTGCTGAAAAAACGATTGAAGTTATACAAGATATAACCAAATCTCATCTCAACTGGCATAGCATTGCAATAACAGGCCGGACAATGAGCACATTTACCAACCACTTGTCATCATCGATTTGAATATCTTCTTTATATATTGCATTGATTTTTGATTGCTCATTAATGATAATGGTTCGCAATTTCATTATTAATCTAGGTATCAACGTGAGCGATCAAGCAACCTTGTCAGTTTTGCCAACCTTAACGTCTGATAGCCAAGATTGTGGTCACTCTTCTTCAGAAAATCATGCACTTACGCTCGATAAGTACACACAGTCTGTTACGATTCAAAGCCAACCAAAGAAGACGGATATCCAACTCACGCCCATTCAGTTTGAACTGCTGCGCACGCTCATTCAGCATCAAGATAAAGTACTGACCAAACCTTTCCTCTATCAAACCGTTTTGCAACGTCCGTTCACTGAGCATGACCGAGCGCTGGATATGCACATCAGTCGAATGCGAAAACGCTTGATTGCCGTAGGCATGCCACCAGATCAAATTCAGACAATTCACCGTAAGGGTTATCTATTTAAATCCATAAATAGGTAAAGAAAGCGCGGCTATTTGTCTCGATTTTTGGTATTTCGTCACTTATTTTGCTTTAATTAATGCAAATTCAATTTACTCAAAATAACTCAATGAATTTGCGTCTAATTTTTATACTCTGCATTGCCAGTCTGTTTGCTGGTTGTGCTACTTATGCTGGCCTGAACTTTGACCAATTGTTCGGCCCTCAGTTGGTTCGTGAGCGTACTGCCAGCGTTGAAACGCCGCAGGCAGATTTCTTCCAACGCGAGGTAAAACCTATCGTCGATAACCGCTGTGTGGTTTG
>NZ_JAWPOP010001037.1:0-515 GCF_033344345.1 Vibrio sp. 1978 | reverse complement strand
AACCACGGTGTAGACTTCCATCCTGGCATGTCGAAGAATGTCGCCAACGCCGCTGGGATGATGGGTTTAACCGCTGAAATGCTTGGTAAGCTGCATGGTATCAGCCGTGAGCAACAAGATGAGTTTGCGGCGCGCTCTCATGCTCGTGCTCACGCAGCAACATTGGAAGGTCGCTTTAAAAACGAAATCCTACCAACCGAAGGCCACGCAGCAGACGGTACGTTGTTCCAGTTAGATTACGATGAAGTGATTCGTCCAGAGACCACCGTTGAAGGTCTGTCTCAACTTCGCCCGGTATTCGACCCAGCGAACGGTACCGTAACAGCCGGTACATCTTCAGCCCTATCCGATGGTGCATCCGCAATGCTGATCATGAGCGAAGAGAAAGCCAATGAACTTGGTTTGAAGATTCGCGCACGAATCAAAGGCATGGCGATCGCAGGTTGCGATCCATCCATCATGGGTTACGGCCCTGTACCTGCAACGCAAAAAGCGCTCAAACGTGCAGGCCTTGC
>NZ_JAWPOP010001036.1:0-516 GCF_033344345.1 Vibrio sp. 1978 | reverse complement strand
TCGTCGCGTTGCTTATGAAAACGTTGAAGATGCGCTAAACGCACAAATTGATTACGCCGAACTGCGTTTCTCACCATACTACATGGCGATGAAACACAAACTGCCAGTCGCTGGCGTGGTCGAAGCGGTTGTCGATGGCGTACAAGCAGGCATGCGCGACTTTGGCATCAAAGCGAACCTTATCGGTATCATGAGCCGCACATTTGGCACAGATGCATGTCAGCAAGAACTGGATGCCATTCTAAGCCAGAAAGACCACATCGTAGCAGTAGACCTTGCAGGTGATGAGCTTGGCCAACCAGGCGATCGCTTTGTCTCTCACTTCAAACAAGTACGTGATGCAGGCCTAAACGTGACAGTTCACGCTGGTGAAGCGGCGGGCGCTGAAAGCATGTGGCAAGCCATTCAAGAGCTAGGTGCAACGCGTATCGGCCACGGTGTAAAAGCGATTCACGATCCAAAACTGATGGATTACCTAGCGGAAAACCGTATCGGTATCGAATCGTGCCTGACTTC
>NZ_JAWPOP010001035.1:0-516 GCF_033344345.1 Vibrio sp. 1978 | reverse complement strand
CCTAACTTATCTTTAAGAGTGTCGTATTGCTGCGCAGATAACTCCGTACCTTCGAGCGCTTGCCAGCGAGCAATAAGTTCAGATAGAGGGAAAGGAACATCTGTATTCGCATGCCATCGCCCATCGCGAAACTCCAATTCAAGACTATTGGAATAAATAGCGCTAACCGAATGATCAGTTCGAAGTAAATGCGGATAAGGATCAACGTTCTCTGACAACAAGTACGTTTTGATCCACATCGGCGCATTTAAGATCACGATAAACGCGATAATGCCCAATATTAGAATATTGTTCCAACGGCGACGGCGAGTCGGACTAATACGCATAACGGTTCCTACTATCTTAGTTCTAGTGACAAACTAGCAAAGGTTACAGGAATTGACTAGAGCATCAGCATGTAAACATGGTGAAGGTGGATTTGAAGGAATAGTGAGGATTTCAGATAATAAAAAACCCAACTCGAAAGTTGGGTTTTTCAAATCGTCAAAGAGAAAAAATCAATTATTTGATTTTAGC
>NZ_JAWPOP010001034.1:0-516 GCF_033344345.1 Vibrio sp. 1978 | reverse complement strand
ATGAGTATCTCTGTATCAAACTAGCAGAAGCAATGGGGTTCAAAGTACCTAACGTAGAGATATTAGACTTTGATAATGTGAAATCTTTAGTTGTTGAACGGTTTGATCGAGCATGGTCTAGAAGTACAGGTTCGCTTATAAGATTAGCTCAAGAAGATATGTGCCAGGCATTATCTGTACCCACCCACTTGAAATATCAAGCTGACGGAGGCATTGGTATTGCAGAAATAATGGAGCTATTGAACGGCTCAACAAACGCAGAGAAAGACCGTGATGACTTCATGCGCTTCCAAGTTTTTCAGTGGTTGATAGGCGCAACCGACGGTCATTCAAAAAACTTTTCAATTTTTATTGAGACCAATGGTGCTTATAGACTAACACCTTTCTACGACATCATGTCAGCCTATCCCGCATCAAATGGCAAAGGTATAAACACGCGTAAACTAAAGTTAGCTATGTCTCTCAAATCCACTTCAAGCGGCAATAAGTGGCATCTTGAAAAGGTATATCCCCGTC
>NZ_JAWPOP010001033.1:0-516 GCF_033344345.1 Vibrio sp. 1978 | reverse complement strand
GTCCATCACCCCAGTACAAGTTCAGTTTGCCTTGTTTGAGGTCTTGATACATATCCAAGGCGGTAAAATCGTATCGGCCAGAAGAGAATTTCTCTTGCAAGTTCAGTTTGGTGACTTGTTTTTGAATCGCGGCATCGGAGACGCTTTGAGATTCTGGCGATATCCACTCCATCGGCACGGCGTGTACGCTGTTCCAATAAAGATCAAACTGATCCGCCGTTTGCTGCACGGCTTCCCCGTAGAGCAGTAAATCGAAGTCGCCGAACTCTACTTCTGATTCAAAAGAGAAATACTCGTTACCAATATTTCGTCCACCGACAATCGCAGAGACACTGTCAGCAATCAGCGATTTATTGTGCATTCGGCGGTTCAGTCGTTCGAAGTCACTGGTTAACGCAACGATTCGTGCAGAGCGGTATTGGTGAGGATTGAACAGGCGTATTTCTATATTGGGGTGCGCATTTAGAGCCGCCATGACGTTGTCGTTGCGTTTTTGCATGTCATCAAGCAGCAGCC
>NZ_JAWPOP010001032.1:0-517 GCF_033344345.1 Vibrio sp. 1978 | reverse complement strand
GAACTGGCATCTCCTTGGGTGGTCATCTGCCCACCATTGAGGCTGGTAAATGTGACGGACACATAGTCGCCACTCAACAACGACACAAGTGTCGGAAAGTCACACGTTATCCCGGCATGAGGCTGAGCTGAACTTTGTTGCTGAGTGCTCGACACCGTAAATGAAGAAACATTGCCAAACTGGATTGAAGGTGTTAGCGCAGTGAGCTGACAAGCTATTGTCGAGCACGAGAAAAAGAGAAGTAGACTAGCCAGCCAGCGATGCAAAATCATAGTGCCGCCTCATCTTCTGTTTTGAGGCAAACCTGACTATTCAGTGTTTGTATTTTTTGACTCTCGCGCTCATACAACCCTTCAATTGAAACTTTACATGGTGACTGCCCTTGAGGATAAAACAGAATGTAACTGCCCGGATCAATGCCTTCAAAGTAGGTAAACCCATCCCACCCAATTTGACTGACTAATCCTGTCTCTGAACGCCCAAACGTGCCAAGCGACAGGACTAGGTGATTTTCATC
>NZ_JAWPOP010001031.1:0-517 GCF_033344345.1 Vibrio sp. 1978 | reverse complement strand
TTGATTCAATAAACTAGTGATTATTGTCGCAAATGATGGCTTACGTAGATACAAAAAGCTGTCAAATTTTCTATTTAACTCGCCGAAATAGCGTAAAGTGGCAAGCTTGTGGCTCGTGCTTTAAACGCATCAGTGCTGAATGGGTTGAACCTTTGCTAGTATTAACGCGAAACAAAGTCGCAAAATGGAAAGAGTATCAAGTCTCCACCTCTTTAGGAGTTGGGTATATACTTATGGCATTTGCATCATTGAGGAAAGAATATGATCCAAGAAATCATAGAGAAAAAGTTACATAGTGAGCTGCAACCAAGCTACTTAAAAGTTATCAACGAAAGTTACATGCACAATGTGCCGCCTGGCTCGGAAAGTCACTTTAAAGTCATTGTTGTGAGTGACTTATTTGCCGGTCAGAGATTGATTGGCCGTCACCGTCAAGTTCATCAAATTCTTGCCGATGAGCTAGACAATCATATTCACGCGCTTGCGATCCATACTTACACAGAGGAAGAGTGGAAAC
>NZ_JAWPOP010001030.1:0-518 GCF_033344345.1 Vibrio sp. 1978 | reverse complement strand
GAAGTGGCGGAAATATCTTCAAGATTAGATGTGAGCATCTCTCTGATTGTGTTGAGCAACACGGACTCAATCTTGATGCGTGACAAAGTGCTGTCGTTAGGTGCGAACTACATTCTTTGGGATCCGGAACTTGATGGCTTGTTGGGCGCATTAAAAGAGTCTGGTAAAGACACATTTTCGCCAACGGTGAAGAAAAAGTCGCGAATCGCTAAAAGAGTCTTGATGCTTGGTAGTAAAGGCGGTGTTGGCGTGTCAACCATCAGTGCTTTTTTATCCCATAGCTTGAGCCAGCAAGCGAGCTTGAAAACGTTGCTTGTTGAACACGATACGCTGGCATTAAATTCGGATATTTTTTTGGGTTTAAAAGGACTAAAGGCGCAACAAAATAGTATCGATTTAAACCAATCTGAGCTCGATGCCGCAATTGCTGGGAGTTATGTACACCCGATCAAAGACAAGCTTGATTTCCTTGCCCTTGAAAAGAACATTGCATGCATTAGTGACCATGCAGACTCTCT
>NZ_JAWPOP010001029.1:0-518 GCF_033344345.1 Vibrio sp. 1978 | reverse complement strand
GGTCTTCTGAGCGAAGTAAAATATCTGTTTCGAATACTCTAGATAATATGGCCAGACAGGAGAATGCAATTCGAGGCTGTCTATGTGATTGGCAAGATGAGAGTGATCTCAAATATGCACTTTCAGTTAACTTATATAACACAGCTTTTACTCTTGTGATAAATAAAGAGTATGAATATGTAAAAGATCTTATCGTATGTTCCTGGAATCTTTACCCCAATGCGCATCGAGTTCAAGCAATCTTATACAGAACCCGACATATACCAAATATAGCAACTTATGTTTTTAGACTCTATCAGAGATTAGGAACAAAAATAAAAGCTAGAAGATAAGGTTGTTAGAGAGACTAACGAAAAATTTTAGCTAACTAGTAAAACGGTTTGAATAGATGCAGAATAACGAAGATGTAGTTTCTATTATCATGCCAACTTACAACTCTGAGCAAACGGTTGTAGAAAGCATTCAAAGTGTACTATCCCAAACGTATAAAAATTGGGAACTTATAATCGTAGATGACA
>NZ_JAWPOP010001028.1:0-518 GCF_033344345.1 Vibrio sp. 1978 | reverse complement strand
TGGTGGTGGTATCCGCCGCAGGGAAGACCACTAATCGCTTGATCGAGTTTCTGGAAGGTTTATACAAAGATGGCCGTATTGCGCATGAAGCACTGCAAGGCTTAAGACAATTCCAGTCGGAGCTAATTGAATCTTTATTAGAAGGCGAGGTGCAGACGCAATTGCTCGCTTCTTTGCACGATGAGTTCAGTACCTTAGCCGAGCTGGCTGCACCACTGACGGATGCGCAAAAAGCGGCAGTGTTGGGTCACGGTGAAGTGTGGTCTTCACGTTTATTGGCTGCCTTGCTTTCACAACAAAATGTTCCTGCGGTCGCACAAGATGCACGTGCATTTTTACGTGCAGAAGCAGGTACTCAACCGGAAGTTGACCGTGCGCGTTCTTATCCCCTGATTAAGGAGGCGTTGGCGCAACACAGCCACAAACGCGTCATCATTACCGGATTTATGGCGCAAAATGAGGCAGGAGAAACCGTGCTGTTGGGGCGGAATGGCTCGGATTATTCCGCAACCGTAATC
>NZ_JAWPOP010000102.1:0-1289 GCF_033344345.1 Vibrio sp. 1978 | reverse complement strand
TGTCTTGGTGAGGAAATCATGCAACAAGCGTCGCTCTGGATTAAAAGCAAGCAAGACAAGGTTCACCAACGGGACGCCAGGAATAAACATTTCGAGTAGATAGCTGATGCCAAGCCGGATGGAAACCGTCACTTTGGTCGCGGCACGACCATTTTTCATCACCACTTTGATACCAACAAAACGCATGCCGATGGTTTGCCCTTCCTTCAACCAATACCAGTTAATCACGAGAAGAATGGGAACAGTGAGGAGATACACAGCGTGGGTGTCGTAAACAAGCGTGAAGTTTTCTTGCAGGGATAAACGGAAGTCATAGAGCCAAAAATTGATACCCAACGCGATAACAACGACAACGCTAATGACGACGAACAGATCAACGAAACCGCCTATAAGCCGCTGCATTTTGCTCGCAATTGAAGAGTACATATAACCACCTACAACAACAGTGAACGCAGTCTAGGCATTGTTGTATATGTGCTCAATTGATAAGTCTATAAATTCGTATCATGTCTCAAAAGTGATTTTTAATTTACACCGATATAACTTAGTTATCTCGGTTTCAGCGATGAGTAGATACTCACCAATAACGCTCATAGATAACGTGACCGCCTGTTCGAGTTCGATACTTTTCTAACCCTAACCCTTGCAGCACAGGCAAGGTATCTTTAATCATCTCTGGGTTACCACACAGCATCACAAAGCTGCTTTGCGGAGAGAAAGGCACATCCACTTTATTGGCAAGCTCACCAGACGCAATCAGCTCTGGGATTCGACCTTGCAGTTTTCCGAGTGACGATTCACGGCTCACGATTGGCACGTACTTTAAGCGTCCTTCATATCGGAATTGAAGATGCTCAATCAGGTATTTGTAGACCAAATCTTTTTCGTAGCGAACACCATGCACCAGCACGATACGATCATTGTGAGGAAGCAGGTTAATGTCATCCAGCAAAGATAAAAACGGGCCAATGCCAGTCCCCGTCGAAAGCAACCATAGATCACTCGCTTGCTTAGGAATAGTGTCGTGAATGAGATCGCCATGCGCGGTTTCACCCACATAAATAGGGTCACCCGCTTTTAGCTTTTGCAACCTTGGAGAAAGTTGCCCTTGAGGGTCTGCCACAATGAGGAATTCGAGCCACTCGTGTTGCTCGCTTGGTGCATTAACCACAGAGTAAGCACGGCTGATAGGCTTGCCCTCATCATCGAGCAAAGCAAGCTTGGTGAACTGGCCGGCTTTAAAGGTAAGAGGCGCGCCTGAGACCCTTAAACTGAACAGCTCGCCAGTC
>NZ_JAWPOP010001027.1:0-518 GCF_033344345.1 Vibrio sp. 1978 | reverse complement strand
AGGTTATGCTTTTGTCGTTTTTATTGGAAAGTAATCGTTATGCGTTTCATCCCTTTCGCCCTCGCGTTAATTGCATTTAGCTCGTCTCCTAGTGCTTACGAGCTCGATTACTATTCCAAATTTGGCCACATCGACAACTATGGCAATCTAGATCTTCGAAACAAGCCATACACTGAACTCCCATCTGGCTTGGTCATAAAAGGGAATGTGGACATTTCCCAAACGCCAATTACTCAGCTGCCTAAGGGCTTAGACGTTGGTGGCAGCTTAGACGCGAAAAATAGCGCCCTGAAAACAATCAAGTCGGGCGTAAAAATCAAAGGTTACGCTAACTTACTTGGTAGTAAGATTGAAAGCTGGCCCAAAGGGGTAACGCTGGGTGGGTATTTGAACCTGACCGATACTCCGTTAAAAACACTTCCGGCAAGACTGCGAGTAAAAGGCGCTTTGAGTGTGATCCGAACGCCACTGAAAGCGCTACCAGAAGGGTTAGTGGTCGATGGCAACCTCTTCACTGC
>NZ_JAWPOP010001026.1:0-518 GCF_033344345.1 Vibrio sp. 1978 | reverse complement strand
CGCACTTGGTTCACCGTAATAGCGCAGAGAGTTGTATAGGAACTCTTGCGTACCTATGGTGTTGACTTGATCAAGTTTGTCGGCGTAAGACTGAATGACATCCTCATAAAGCTTTTGCAGCTGAGTATCTTCGATGTGTTCCAAAGGCAATTCGTACAAACGGCGTTTTGACTGATGAGTGTCAAGAGGCGCTTTCTGGTACTGAAAGTTAGGTTCTTGCGAGTACTTATTACTGATGAACCTTTCTCGCTCTTGGGCGTAATTAAGCGGGTTTACGCTGCTAAGAATATCAATATCAGTGACTAACTGAGAGAGGTTTTCATCTATTGCTAATAGCTGGCTAGAAATTGGTTCATTAAACTGAGCCATGTCGTTCAACTCCATGTGAAGGTAAGACCTTTTTCAACAACGCGCAGAGTACCTGTCAGTCATCGAAGATAACTATGGGAGGCAAGAGCCGTTATCCACTGTGTATATGACCGTCTCTGTACTTTTGACTAACGGTGATTGTATTGAAA
>NZ_JAWPOP010001025.1:0-518 GCF_033344345.1 Vibrio sp. 1978 | reverse complement strand
TACGCGCCGGCTTATGCAGAAAACCGCGAGCAAAAAATGGCGTTCATGCAGAATGCGACCGTCAAACAAACGCTCGATTTGGCACGTAAAGCCGATGTCGCTTTAGTCGGTATTGGTGATATGAGCGAAAACAGCTATATGGTCGATCTAGGGTGGTTTACACCAGATGAAGTGGTTCAATCTCGACTAAAACAAGGCGTAGTAGGGGACTTTGCGGGTTATGACTTCTTTGATATTCACGGTAACGTTGCCAACACCGTAATGAGTGACCGTGTCATTGGCCTTGGAATTGAAGAGTTTCGGCCAATCGCAGAAGTGATTGCTATCGCTGCTGAAAACAGTAAACCGCTTGCATTACTTGGTGCGTTACGTACCGGTGCAATCGACGTGATTGCTACCAGTGTAAGCAACGCTTTGACAGTATTGAACTTGGATGAGCAGATGCACGGCAACGCGGCATCTGAGAGTTAGCACAAATAATATGCAACTTATGTAATCAGGCGGCGAGGATTTATAAA
>NZ_JAWPOP010001024.1:0-518 GCF_033344345.1 Vibrio sp. 1978 | reverse complement strand
AAGGTTCAACCTATTTTTGCGAGTCCGTAACTCAGACACTCTTTACGCAAGAAATCAAACCTGCCCATCACAAACCCAATCCGCTTAGTCGACGAGAAGAGGCGGTCTTGAGGTTGGTGGCACAAGGCAATAGCAGTAAGAAAATCGCGACGTTACTCAATATCAGCTATCGAACAGTAGAAACGCATCGTCACAACATCAAACATAAATTAGATCTGCATTCGACAGCGGAATTAGCCAAATACGCATTTGAAACGGGGCTGACGGAATAAAAAAGTGCCCGTTTAATACGAGCACTTAAAGAGGTGATTATTCTGGTTTGGTGATGCTGCCGATTTCTAGAAGAGGCGCTACATCGATGTCTTCTGCGTTCATCATGGTGGAGATGCGCTGGACAGAAGAAAGCAGCAATGTTTGTTCCCACTCTTCCAATTTTTGGAATCGATTGATGAAGTGTTCTTGCAGCGGAGTTGGCGCTTGTCTCAGAGCTTCTTCGCCCTTCTCGGTAAGTACCGCAT
>NZ_JAWPOP010001023.1:0-518 GCF_033344345.1 Vibrio sp. 1978 | reverse complement strand
GTTAACTCGATGTTAACTTAGAACAACACCACAGTGACGTGGAAGTGGGTTAACGGTAAGGATGCACCATGAGTTGGAGAACCATCAGCTTTAGAAAGCGCATGCTGGTCATTATGACGCTCTCGGGCTTGATCGAGTTACTTCTGCTCGTCGCCGCAGGTTTTACCTACCTCAAAGTCAATCAAGAACACGAAATGGGTGAAAAGGCACTCGGTGTTGCCCGTTTCCTCGCAGAGTCTGAAATCGTCATTGAGATGGTGGAAGCTCAGCAGCCAGAACCTTATCAAGAGTCCTTTCGCGCACTCACTAAAGCGATTGGTGCGGCCTTTATTGTGATTGGGGATAACCAAGGCGTGCGCTTAATTCATCCGGTAGATGAGCGAATTGGTAAGCCTATGAAAGGGGGCGACAACCAACGAGCTCTGGTCGAAGGTCAATCCTATGTGTCTACAGCTCGCGGTTCTTTGGGTTATTCCGTCCGCGGTAAAGCGGCGATATTCGACGCACAAGGTAACATC
>NZ_JAWPOP010001022.1:0-518 GCF_033344345.1 Vibrio sp. 1978 | reverse complement strand
TTGTTCTTGGTAACGCTTTGTAATCTCGCGATTCACTCTCAGAAATATCCAACGCAATAGAATGATATTGAGAGTAATTAGTTAGCGTCAACTCAGCTTTCGCATTGTCTAACGTGGCAAGCTCTTCGCTCACGGTATCAGCAAATGAGTAAGTGCGAGTGCCTACCGTTTTACCAAAGTCCAAACTAATCGTCTTAAATGGCGTAAATTCCACAGTTTGAAGCTTCGTCGTAAGACCTGGATGATCCGCTTTATTAATGGTGCCGTTAACCAATACGGTTTTAGTTGTATAGTTACGTGCAGTTAACGTCACTTCCACTTGGTAGTCGCCAGCATGCAGCACTTTCAAACGACCAGAATCTGAAGATAACAACTCAACCACCGGCTCAGCTTGGTTAATCAGACGGTAGCTTGCTTTGGCTTCTCCCCCACTCATCACAGGTGTGAGAACCGCCCCAGCAGAAAAGTTCAGAGTTGGATAAGTAATAGAAACCGGGTTGCTACCTTGTTTAATCGTT
>NZ_JAWPOP010001021.1:0-518 GCF_033344345.1 Vibrio sp. 1978 | reverse complement strand
ACAATCACCCGCGTTTCAAAACTGTTGGATGTCAGCCCAGTGACCTATCCAGCCTACAACGACACCGAAGCCAGTACCCGTGCCCTTGAAGAAGCGCGCGCGGCTTGTTCTGGCGACAGTGAAGAACAGCGCCAACTGGCGCAGCATCAAGAGCAGCAGTACCGCGATCGGTTGTTGCAAACCCTGTAAAACCTCTCAGTACTTAAACCGGAGAAAGTTGAATGAAATATCATGAAATGAAGAAAAAACGTGACACGATCGCGCGTCAAATGCGTGAGTTGAATGACAAGGCGAAAGAAGAAAAACGTGCGTTCACTGACGACGAAACCACCCAATGGCGCGGTATGACGTCAGAGTTGGAAGGTCTGGATTCACAAATCGAACGTGAAGATCAGTTGCGAGCTCAAGATGAACGCTTTGTTCGTGAAGACGACAACACAAACAACGGTGAAGAGTCACCGACAGAGCAACGCCAAGCCGAAGCCTTTACCAGCTACTTGCGCCATGGTTTTGCGGAG
>NZ_JAWPOP010001020.1:0-519 GCF_033344345.1 Vibrio sp. 1978 | reverse complement strand
GGTAGGCTTTCCGAAATCCGGTTTAGCGATGACTCATTACCAAAAATTGAGTTCCAATATGATGTTATGGGGAGGCTTTCTGTCACTGAAACTGAGAGTTTCAGAGAGAGCAAACTTTATGACGGTGTCGGTCGATTAGTAGAGCAGCAATGGTCAGGTAGAGAAAAAAAATACATATACAATGCACAGAACCGAATCTCTTCAATTTTAGATAATACTGCAGGGGCAACTCACTATCAGTACGATACCCTCGGGCACGTTACAAAGGTTAGTGAAGCCAGTTCGACTTCAACATTTGAATCAGATAGCTTTGGAAATCCCGCTTTGGCTGATTCTAAGGTAATGAGTGACCGCATTGAAGCTTATGCAGGTGTTCGTTACAAATACGACCAACAAGGTAATCAAGTTAAACGAGAAGGCGATGGCACGGTTCAAAAACGTGTGTTTGACGCATTAAATCAACTGGTAGAAGTACATGGTGATTCGAGTATTAGTCACTATGAATATGATGCATTAGGC
>NZ_JAWPOP010001019.1:0-519 GCF_033344345.1 Vibrio sp. 1978 | reverse complement strand
TGACGGGGACATACAACCGCAACCACTTTGAGTTGGAGTTGAAAACCGCGCTGCGTGAAGTGGATAGCCACCGCCGAGTGCATGCGATGTTGTACCTCGATCTCGACCAGTTGAAAGTGCTTAATGACACCGTTGGGCACGATGCGGGCGATGCCGCGATTCAATTTTGCGCCAGCATGTTGGAAGAGGTGCTGCCATACAATTCCGTGCTTGCGCGAATGGGCGGCGATGAATTCGCGGTGCTACTGAAAGATTGCGACGAGTATGGCGCGATCAATATTGCGAAGGTGATTATCTCCACATTGGGTGAGCACCTGTTTATCTGGGAAGACACACGCTTATTCATCAGTTGCTCGGTCGGCATTCGTATCATCGACCACACGGCAGAAACGCCGCAAATGGTGCACGCGCAAGCAGATTCGGCGTGCCATGCGGCGAAAGAGCAGGGGCGTAACCGTTACAATCTGTTCAGCTTAGATAATGAAGAGTTGCAGCGTCGCCAGATGGAAATGCAGAGCG
>NZ_JAWPOP010001018.1:0-519 GCF_033344345.1 Vibrio sp. 1978 | reverse complement strand
CCGGCGTACCTTTCTCAAGTTCTCTCAAACAAAAATACCAATCAAAAAGTCGTTGTGATCAGTAATGTCACAGTGGCACCTTTGTATGCCGATAAAATCCTTCATCAACTAAAACAACTTGGTTGTGATGCTTCGTTACTTGAGTTGTCTGATGGCGAGCAGTACAAAAACTTGGATGTGTTTAACCAAGTCATGAATTTCCTGCTAGAGGGAAGTTATGCTCGTGATGTGGTCATTATCGCCCTCGGTGGTGGTGTAATCGGAGATCTCGTCGGTTTTGCTTCAGCCTGTTATCAGCGAGGTGTGGACTTTATCCAAATTCCAACGACGTTGTTGTCCCAAGTGGATTCTTCCGTTGGCGGCAAAACAGCAGTCAATCATCCGCTAGGTAAAAACATGATTGGCGCATTTTACCAACCGAAAGCGGTGATCATCGATACCAACTGTTTATCGACGCTACCTGAGCGTGAATTTGCTGCTGGTATAGCTGAAGTGATCAAATACGGCATTATTTATGAT
>NZ_JAWPOP010000101.1:0-1297 GCF_033344345.1 Vibrio sp. 1978 | reverse complement strand
AATCTAGCATTTTAACTGTTTCCATATCCCTTCCTAGCCCAGAGAACATAACGCCTTGTTAAGGTGTGAGGCACGCAATACCGAAGCTTCTGCATACCACCTTAGCCGCTAAAACCAACGCATAGTAAAAATGCCACGCGTGCCGAATCACTCTTGAACAATTTGTTATACGAATTTCTTCAGTGCCAACACTTGCTGTTCAAATAACTCACAATCTGACTTTGAGTATGACTTAGCGACATTAACCCATTGAACGCCCGTTTCATCTATGTGGCGAAACTCGACTTGAAGTGCATATTTAGAACAACGAAAAAGAGCAAAAACCAAACCTACAACCGTCAGACTAAGAACTAAAACTAGTAGCCATTGTGGCACCTCTTCCAACCTTGGAATAACTAACCAAACTGCCCCTGAAAAAACACACACCCAGAATAAAACTTGACCTAAATTATCAAGAAAACTTAACTTTTTAACCCTAACATTGCTTATCTTAGACAAAGGATATGAGTCTTTCTTAAACCTGAACTCTTTTGAATTCAAGTTAAAATCAGTATTTTTGTACATAATTTCCCTCTATTCGTATAACGCCCTGCTAAGGGGTGAGCAACGCAATACCGATGTTGCCGCAAACCACCTTAATCACTAAATTCAACGCATAGTAAAAATGCCACGCGTTGCGAATCCCTCTTGAACAGTTTGTTAGTTTGCAGACCCAAAGGGTTGATTTTAAGTTATTTTAAACTTTGCAAACAATAAACTATATGTGCTTTAACGCAGTTAAATCAGGCGTAGTCTCAAAGCGGCTAGTCAATGAAACCACTTGGAACAAACAACGCCGTAGAAAACGAACTCACAACACCAAAAAGCGCTTTTGGAAAACCAATCTCACAGTGCGGACTTTCAACAAAGTCACTGAAACCACATGAAACTTACAACACCAGAGAAAACGTCATTTCAGCAAGTAAATGAGCTTTTAAACCAACAAACTCACCGAGCAGAGTTGCAACTAAGAACAGACGCTCGATTGCCCTGCTCTGTCAGCACCAAAGACCAAAAATACCGCTTGGACACTTGCAAAACTTTGGACTTGAAACAGCTGAAACTGAGTTTTGACCATCGATGAAGAGCCTGCATAGCAAACAATCATCAGCCAAATTTTAAGCTTAGAAACATGATTTTGACTGCTAGCTTTTTCTGGCGACTAACGCCCTGTTAAGGGCGTGAGCAACGCAATACCGAAGTCGCCGCATACCGCCTTAAACACTAAAACCAACGCATAGTAAAAATGCCACGCGTT
>NZ_JAWPOP010001017.1:0-519 GCF_033344345.1 Vibrio sp. 1978 | reverse complement strand
CCGTTTAGCCAAACGCCCGCGTTAATCACACTTAACGGAATGATTACCCACGTGAAAAACTGCTCGTTAGTGTTACCAAAGCGGCGTTTTACCCCTTCAGTCGGCGTATCGACACGCATTTGGCGGAAGCGGCGAGCAAAGTAGAAGTAAGCGAAAACGTACGCCACCATGTTGCCAACAAACACGGCCAATACCGCGAAGCCATCGTTAAACGCTTTACCCGCTGCACCGGTAAACGTCCATGCAGAGAACTGAGTCATAAATGCTGTGGCACCAACCATCCACCAAAGCATCTTACCACCCCCGCGGAAATAGTCGCTGGTACTATTGCTTGCCATTTTTTTGAACAGCAAGCTGATTGCCACCATCAGGGCAAAGTAGCCTGCTATTACTAAGTAATCGTATTCCATAATAGAAACCTCGAAACGCTGTTTTAATTTAGATAAATTATATTTTCAAAAAACAAAACTAACTGAGACAAAAATCAAAACAACGGTTCATTTTTTATTTTTTGCGCTC
>NZ_JAWPOP010001016.1:0-519 GCF_033344345.1 Vibrio sp. 1978 | reverse complement strand
GTTTGAGCAATCGGAGCAATACCTCATCCAATCCTTGCTTGCGCGTCAACTTGAGGAGGCCCCACTCAAAGTAGCGCAAGTCGAACACAGCCTAGCTCGGATGTATAACAAATCGAAAGATTTCGATAAGGCCATTAGCCACTACCAGAACTCATTGAAAATCTTGGAAGAGCTCCACTATCCGTATGGACAAGGCTTGGCGTATTTGGGTCTTGCTTCCGCTATTGCTGAAATTGGCAACCTTGAACAAGCCGTCAAATACATTAACAAAGCACTCGGTTTGGGCGAGCGATACGAAAACAACCATTTACAAACCGAGGGGCATTTAGCCGCTGGTTTTGCTTATCTGAAAAATGACGCGCCAGAAAAGGCGATCGAGCACGGTAAAGAAGCGTTCACACTAGCAATGGAAAACTCAAGGCCATTGCTACAAGCGAGAGCACAACTGTTGCTGTCCAATGCTTACCAAGAACTTGGGGATTACAAAGCGGCGCTAAGTCACTATGAAGCGTATTCAAC
>NZ_JAWPOP010001015.1:0-519 GCF_033344345.1 Vibrio sp. 1978 | reverse complement strand
AGTCATAACAAATTCCAACTATTTCCTTATTTGCTCAAAAAGGGCACTTCCACAGCCCATGTTTATGCACTCCCTCCCGTAACCTCCAGCATTGGGTTCTTGTAACTCAAAACGAATGGAGAATGCGATGATCAATTTCAAGCCTAAAATTCCGGCGATGCTTGGGGCTCTGGCGGTTCTTACCGCTGGTGCTGCTCATGCAGAGCTGCTGGAATACACCTTTAAGGCTCCAGATGGTACGCAACGGTCTCTGACTCCGAATGCCAACTATGCCAACCCAACGGGCAATATCTCGTTTGCCTTGAGTGCCGGTATCGACCGAAAGGTAAAGATTTCGGTGCTTCGGTCGGATGGAACAGTGGTTTCGACAGCGACCAGCCACCTTCTTGGGGCTACTGATCGCATCACAGTGGGTGGAAAATCCTACTATGGTGCGGAACTTCAACTACCGGCTCCTTCCGAGGGAGTCTACAAACTAAGGGCCGAAATACTGGCGTCAGACGGAAGTTCCGTTCAGAC
>NZ_JAWPOP010001014.1:0-519 GCF_033344345.1 Vibrio sp. 1978 | reverse complement strand
ATTGTTCGAACTGATGGCTCTATTAGCTTTAGACCAAATGACGATCTTGATCATACCGATGCGGCTTCAATCGATTTCACGGTTCATGTTACGGCTACCGATGGTGACGGAGATACGAGTACCGCCGATCTCGACATCTCCGTGACAGACAGAAATGCACAAATCGATACCTCATCGGTGTTGTCTTTCGAAGATAAAGGCCGTGACGGCTCTATCCTTGGTACTGAGAATGCCAATACGCAAGATAACTTATCTGGTCTAGATACTACGCCAGCGAAAGTCGATCTAGTGATTAACTTGCACGACCTCGATAGAAATGAAAGCCTAGGCGATATCACGATTCGCGATGCGAGTACGCACAACGGCACGTTCTATTATCGAAATGCCAATGGTGAGTACATTGAACTTACGCCAGTCAATGGCTCTGTTGTGTTGGACGGTTCGAATGTCATTCAATCATTCAATGGTGAGTTCGTTACGCTTGAGAACCTCTATTTTGTGCCTGACCGCCATTTTGCG
>NZ_JAWPOP010001013.1:0-520 GCF_033344345.1 Vibrio sp. 1978 | reverse complement strand
TCAGTAACGCTTACGATTGCTTCAGCTCAACCAGGTAATGAAGCGCCTACAGTGGATGTTGCGCTTTCAGCTACTTCAATCGAGCTAGGCGGTACTGTTACGCTTACTGCTAACGCGGCAGACGCGGATGGTAGCGTTGCTAAAGTTGACTTCTATGTTGCTGGCGCATTAGCTGGTACAGCTTACCCAATTGATCGTGAACAACTGGCGCATAATCTTGGTTTTCACCGTGCTACGCGTAACTCACTCGATTCGGTATCGGATCGTGACCATGGGATGGAACTGATGTCTGTCGCTTCTATTTCTATGCTGCACTTGTCACGTCTCGCGGAAGATATGATTTTCTACAACTCAGGTGAGTCGAACTTCATTGAGTTGGCAGATACAGTGACATCTGGCTCGTCATTGATGCCACAGAAGAAAAACCCAGATGCGCTAGAGCTCATTCGTGGTAAGACTGGTCGCGTGTACGGCGCACTTGCTGGCATGATGATGACAGTCAAAGCCCTGCCACTGGCGT
>NZ_JAWPOP010001012.1:0-520 GCF_033344345.1 Vibrio sp. 1978 | reverse complement strand
GCCGCCTTTACTTGCGCCGTAATTACTTTGCCCAATATTGCCATCCGTACCCACGATAGAAGAAATGCTAACAATGCTACCTGCGCCCTGCTCTAGCATTACTGGCGCGACGCGTTGAGTAAGTAAGAACACAGCCTTTAAGTTCACATCGATTACGCTGTCCCAATCTTGTTCTAGCATGTCTGGCAGCAATGCATCGCGAGTAATACCCGCGTTATTAACCAGCGCATCGATTCTTCCATGCTGCTCTACAATACTGTTTACCACTTCGCTAACAGCAGCGGCATCGCACAAATTGACTTGATAACTGCATAGCTGCGCCGACTGGCTCCATTCCACAGGCGAGATATCCAGCCCAACGACGTGGAATCCATCTTCGAGTAATTGTTCGCAAATGGCCTGCCCTATACCGCGAGCAGCCCCTGTAACTACGGCGACTTTGTCGTGTTTCATCTTGGTCTTCCTTAAATGTTGAGATTACAAACTTGCTTGATCCTAGGCGCTTATCGTTGTGTGGGTT
>NZ_JAWPOP010001011.1:0-520 GCF_033344345.1 Vibrio sp. 1978 | reverse complement strand
CCTTCTGCCTTATGAAGCTTGCCAATGCATTACCAACCAAAGGTAACGTCAGGTCTGCCTGAGGTATGTTGGCAGATTCCATTGCGGCCAGCAGCATTCGAACATCAGGATCATTTTTTTCGAGTAGCCTTTCTTGAATGAAGGTATTTTGAGCAGGCACCTTGTCAGCATAGTATTGTGACTCAACTAGGTCGACATGCCGATTGGTATTGAATCGTTTACTGGTCCCGAGAAACTCGTCACGAGCCAACAGTGGGAAAACTGCCGCAACAGCGAGCGCAGAATCAAAGCCCAACGAGCTCCCCTCGCCAACGGGTGAAAAAATCTTTCCGTCAATAGCTTGAACCTTACCATCCCAAAAGAACGTATTGAATCGGCTATCACCCCGAGCAAAAAGAGTAAAAGCGTTACGCGGCACAACTGCGCCATCACTAGCTAACCTCTCCTCACCTTCACCTATCCCTCCAACACCAATCGCTAAAGGTAGCCCATCAGTGAGTGCCTTGTTATCAAGATGGCA
>NZ_JAWPOP010001010.1:0-520 GCF_033344345.1 Vibrio sp. 1978 | reverse complement strand
GACGGTTATCACGGTTTTCACGACCTTCGCGGTTATCGCGTTGGTTGCTACGACGACGGTCGTTGCGATCGCGTTTGTTGCGCTTGTTGTCGCGGTTTGATTTCTTCTCTTCTTGTTTTGGTTCTTCTTTTACTTCTTCAGAACCACCAAATAGGAAGCTACCTAGTGCTTTAAACAAACGGCTGAATAGGCCAGGTTTTGCTTCTTGCTCTACTTCTTTCTTCTTCGCTACCGGCGCAGGTTTAGAAACAGGAGCTGGAGCGGTTTGAGCTGGCGCTGCAAAGCCCTTAAGAACTGGCTCTTCGATTCGCTTAGGTTTGATGTCTGTTTCAGAAGGTTCTTTACCTTCTGCTTCTTTCATTGCTTCCAACTTCTTAGGAAGTAGGTAAGAAATTAAATCAAACTCTTCACCTTCGCGTACGCGAATTACTTCAAAGTGCGGTGTTTCCATGTCTGAGTTAGGAACAACCGTAATTTTCACTTCTTGAATTCGTTCGATATGGTTAACCGAGCGACGTTT
>NZ_JAWPOP010001009.1:0-520 GCF_033344345.1 Vibrio sp. 1978 | reverse complement strand
CCCTTAATTCTTCCTTTCAACCGCTTAACAGCGTGAGTTGATTACTTTATATTAGAGCCAATACTCTACAACAAAGTAGCCATTATGAAACAAACTGGAAAGTTTTGGGTATTGGGCCTTATTAGTAGCTCCATTTCTCTTGCCTGCCATTCAGCACCGATCACGTTTG
Source organism: Vibrio sp. 1978 (assembly GCF_033344345.1). NCBI lineage: Bacteria > Pseudomonadati > Pseudomonadota > Gammaproteobacteria > Vibrionales > Vibrionaceae > Vibrio > Vibrio sp. 1978. The sequence goes on along the minus strand of NZ_JAWPOP010001009.1, from coordinate 351 downwards.
ACACTGCGTGGCAGTTGTTACTAGAAAACAACTATTCTCTTAAAGCTCAACGTGCAAATGTTGAGAACTATCAATATCAAGAAAGCGCAACCAGTAACCTTAATCTGCCTCAAGTAAGCATTGGTGCTAACTACACACGCTTGGACACCGACGTTACTCTTTCAGGAAAGCAGATCCTAGATAGCACTGGAACACACATTAATGTGCCACCTGCTTTTCAACCCATTTTTGGTGCCTTAGCGAACACCACCTCAACCATTACTGAGCGCGATATTTTCTCTTCTTCTATCCGTGCGATTTGGCCTATCTTTACTGGTGGCCGAATCTCAGCTGCGCAATCTGCCGCGGCGG
>NZ_JAWPOP010001008.1:0-520 GCF_033344345.1 Vibrio sp. 1978 | reverse complement strand
CAGCTTTCTGAAGTTAGAGATCAAGGCATTAATGCTGTTCGAGATGGAAGCGATTTCATCTTTGCCGCGAGAATCGAGTTCAACCGTCATATCGTGGTGCTCAGACATACTGCGCAGGGTTTGTTTCAGGCGACCAACGCGGCTTCGTAGGCTTGCAACCAACCCCCACACCATCATGATCATAAGCAGAGAAATCACAGTAGTCGCAGCCATCAACAAGTTACGATTTAACGTGGCTTGCTGCGCGGAATGTTCTGCTGCACTGAGCATCTGATCAACCATTTGGTTACGCAACTGGTTCATGAGACCGATGCGCTCGGTTGCCATAGGAAACCATTCCGTTGCTTGAGGCCCCTGAATGCTGTCTAGGTTGGCACTCTGGTTAAGGAAGGATTGCTGTATTTGCTCAACCTTCTTCCACGCAGGACTGTTTTGGTGCGATTGCAATGACTGTCGATATTGTTCTGGGAACGCAATTTGCGCTTTTCTTGATGCGTAATCCCCCGATTGGATGTATCCC
>NZ_JAWPOP010000100.1:0-1298 GCF_033344345.1 Vibrio sp. 1978 | reverse complement strand
AGCGATTATTGCCACAGGCATCGACAGGAAAAATATAGGACTAAAAAACGCCACCGAGTTCGGTGGCGTTTTTTGTTTTCAGCCCTAAACCACCTACTTCAGTAGGTGGTTATCATCCGTTTCGGCTTTGCCTGTAAAACTACTCATGCTAAATGCGTCTTTGATTTTTCCAGAAGTCAAAGAGGACAAATAACATGAGTAGATACAATCAAGCTTCCCACGTATTTTGGCGTTGTCAATACCATATAGTGTGGACGCCAAAGTATCGATTTAGGATCTTGAAGAACAATATAGGTAAAGAAGTTTATCGATGTATTTATGTTTACTGTAATCAACTTGGATGTGAAGTCGTAGAGCTAAACGTACAAGTTGACCACGTACATTTAGTTGTAAAGGTCCCACCAAAGCTTTCGATATCCAAGTTGATGGGGGTATTGAAAGGCAAAATAGCCTTAAAGCTATTTAGCAAGTTTCCTCACCTTAGGAAGAACAGGCTTTGGGGTAATCACTTTTGGCAAAGAGGCTATTTTGTCGATAGTGTTGGAATCAATGAAGAAATAATACGCCGATATGTAAGACATCAAGAGAAGCAAGAGCGAGTAGAGCAGCAGCAATTGGCGCTGGACTAAACAAAGGCCCCCTTTTAGGGGGCTCACACAAAGCCACCTTCTTTAGAAGGTGGTAGTTTACATCTGTAGCTCTGAGCTGAAGATATTTCTCCATACCGTTATTATACCAATCTTGAAAATTAACTGGTTAGGTCTATCCACTTTTACGAATGCATTTTAGTGACTCTTTTGGAGCAATCCAAAAACCGATTTCATGCATCGCAGACTTTGGAGATGATGTCGTGGTAATCAGTAAAAGATTGGTTGGCTAAATAGCGTTGCCTCAAGCAACGCCATACTTGTTCGATAGGGTTTAGCTCTGGAGAATAGGGCGAAAGTTTGATGACACTGACATTCTTAAAGTCATTGGCAATTTCTTCTGTATGCCATCCTGCACCATCCATTACAACGACAGCGTGGCGTCCCTCCTCCGTGACTGCCAATATTTGTTTTAAGTGCTCTATCATGATGTCTTTATTAACCCAAGAGACAATGATAGCCTCACAGATTCCTTTTCTGGGACAGATTGAACCGAACAGATAAGCATACTCAAATTGTTATTGCTTCACGGCTCTTGGGCGAGTTCCTTTTTTAGCCCATAAGCGTGTTGTCGTGTTTTGTTGTCCAAATCTGGTTTTACTCTAAAGCCATATTTTCTGGGATTTTAAGGATCGTTTCGATTTTGAATTT
>NZ_JAWPOP010001007.1:0-520 GCF_033344345.1 Vibrio sp. 1978 | reverse complement strand
TACGAACGATAGGGCGATGATCAAACCACCTGCGACGACGACAGGAAGCATGTGCGAAACACCCGTCATTAGGTGTTTGTATGCGCCTCTTTTCTCGTCTGCTGCCGAAGCAGAACTTGCAGAGCCTGAATGTTGGTAAATCGTGGCTTGTTCGAACGCTTTGTCCATCTCTTCAGCGGTTTTCTTCAGAGCTGGGCCAGTCTTTGTACGGTACATTTTTTTGCCGTTGAAGCGATCAAGTGGCACTTCGATGTCCGCGGCAATGATAACCAAGTCCGCATCTGCGATTTCTTGGTCAGTTAGTTGGTTCTTCGCGCCAACAGAGCCACGAGTTTCCACCTTAATTTGGTGACCACGGCGTTTGCCTTCTTCTTCTAAAGCTTCTGCTGCCATGAAGGTATGTGCAACACCAGTAGGGCATGCCGTAATAGCGACGATTTTCTTGGTTGCAGAAGCACTTTCGACAGGCGCTTCAACTGTGGTTGCTTGTTCAAGTGTTGCTGCACTTTCGACTGCGGTC
>NZ_JAWPOP010001006.1:0-520 GCF_033344345.1 Vibrio sp. 1978 | reverse complement strand
CGCCTAAGCGGTGACAATATTTCCGTCAAATCCGACGATTGCTCTTCTAAAAACCGGGATGATAAAGACAAAAAAGGAAACGCTAGCGTGCATGGCGATGACAACCCAGGTAAAGGGCATAACAAAGATAAAAAAGACAAGAAGAAATAAACACTTCTGTTAGAAAAAAGGCTTGCGCGATGCAAGCCTTTTTAATGTTCAGCGTTTCAAGCACTTAGTAGAAGGTACGACCTTCACCCGCTCTAGTCAGCAGTCCGTCGCATGGCGCATAACGATCGCCATATTTCGATGCAAATTCGTTCATTTTCTCAACCAGTTCTTTCAAACCGAATTGATCCATATAACGGAATGGCCCGCCAAGGAATGGAGGGAAGCCAATACCAAAAATCGCACCAATATCGCCATCGCGCGGAGAGCGAATAATACCGTCGTCCAAGCATCGTACTGCTTCATTCAGCATTGGCAGCACACAGCGCAACGCAATATCGTTATCGCTGAGCTTCGATTCTGGCGTCAGTTT
>NZ_JAWPOP010001005.1:0-520 GCF_033344345.1 Vibrio sp. 1978 | reverse complement strand
AGCCGAGAACAGCAAACTTTGAACATCTTCTGGCATGCAATCGATGATCTTATCGATCGAGTCGATAAAGCCCATATCAAGCATCTTATCGGCTTCGTCCAGTACCAGCATTTCCACTTCATCAAAATGGATCGCACGCTGGCCGTATAAATCAATCAGACGTCCTGGTGTGCTCACCACAATATCTACGCCTTCAATCAGCGCTTGCTTCTGCGGCGCATATTCCACGCCACCAAACATCGCCATTGAGCGCAGTGGCAAGTTCTTCCCGTACGCTTCAATACTTTGATGCACTTGCAAAGCCAGTTCACGCGTTGGCGTAAGAATGATGGCACGAGCGCGTTTTTTACGTTGTGTCTCACCTTGGCTAAGCTTTTCTAAGATTGGCAACACAAAGCTGGCGGTTTTACCCGTGCCTGTTTGCGCAGCCGCGATCAAGTTGCTGCCACGCAGCACAATTGGAATCGCTTTTTGTTGGATAGAAGTCGGTTTTTCGTAACCCAGCGCCGTTACAGCATCC
>NZ_JAWPOP010001004.1:0-521 GCF_033344345.1 Vibrio sp. 1978 | reverse complement strand
GTGGCATCTTTACTGTGCTGTCAGTCGGTTAATGCGATGAGCGAAAAAGACTGGGACGTTCTAACGGATATTGGCACTTACGGTTTAGTGGCAACCGCTGCCGCTGTGCCAGCTTATAAAGGCGATTGGGAAGGGTTCTGGCAAGCAGGATTGAGCATTGGCACTGCTTCAGGTGTTGGTTTGATTGGTAAAAAGACCATCGATGAAGAACGCCCAGATAAAAGTGACAACGACAGCTTTCCATCCAACCACACGGCAAACGCATTTGCTTCTGCGACCAACCTTTACTTGCGTTATGGATGGGAAGCCGGACTTCCTGCATACAGCATGGCAGCGTTAGTGGGCGTCGGCCGTGTTGAAGCCAAGAAACACTACTGGCGAGACGTGTTGGCAGGCGCGGCTTTAGGCACGTTGAGTGCTTATATTTTTACTGATGCGTATGACGAAAATGTACAGCTTGTACCTTGGGTGACCAGTGAGGATGCGGGTATCTCTATCACTTATCGTTGGTAAGGATATGA
>NZ_JAWPOP010001003.1:0-521 GCF_033344345.1 Vibrio sp. 1978 | reverse complement strand
TTTCTGAAACTCGCCAATTCCCACGTGCAGGTAAACGCGTAATGGTTATCGGCGGTGGTGACGTTGCAATGGACTGTGCACGCTCTTCATGGCGTATTGGTGCAAGCGACGTTTACCAATGTTCACTTGAGAGCCTAGAGAACCTACCTGCAAGCCAAATCGAAATCGACGAGTCGCTAGAAGAAGGTGTCGAGTTCAACGCAGGTTGGGGCCCAGTAGCTATTGAACATGAGAACGGTAAAGTAACCGGCATCACTATCAAGAAAGTCCTGTCTATCTTTGATGAGCAAGGCAACTTTGCACCTCAGTACAGCGAAGAAAGCAAAACCATCTCTGTAGACACCATCGTTTTTGCAACCGGTCAAATCGTGGCAGACATTACTGACGGTGCACTAGAGCAAACTCGCGGCGGCCGTTACGTTGTCGATAAACAAACGTTAGCTTCTAGCCTAGAAGACGTCTTCGTAGCTGGTGACGCGTGTGGCGGTAACATCGTGATTGAAGCGATGGCATTAGGTCGC
>NZ_JAWPOP010001002.1:0-521 GCF_033344345.1 Vibrio sp. 1978 | reverse complement strand
TATTATCTTTTTACTTAAAGGGTAAGTATTATCACATGCCATGGCACTTAATAGTTAAGAAGTTATGTAATTAATTTTAATAAAATAACTGTTAAGTCGATGATTGTAAGTTATTTTTTGGTTAACTCTAAAATTAGAGATATAAACTCATGATTAAAATTAAAAAACAGACGCTTGATTTAAATTTATATTGAATATTTTTAATATCTTGTTAATATGATAAAAATACAACTTGAAGCAAGCTGTGTCTGCGCGTTTATTTGTCCCAAATAAAAACGCCGACAAATACTCCGCCCATTCTGGTTGGTTGCTCTAACCCCCTTCGGTGTTAGCGCTGGTTTATCATATGTTGTTAGTCTTAAATCTTAATAGCTATATCTAATTATTTGAGAGGTGAGTATAGATACAATAAAAGGTAATAATTATGAAACAAGATATGTTAGACATTTTAAGAAGTGTAGGTGCAAAAGATTTTAGAGCTATTGAAACCGCCATTAAGACAGTAAAAAAAGAGAAATACA
>NZ_JAWPOP010001001.1:0-521 GCF_033344345.1 Vibrio sp. 1978 | reverse complement strand
ATGCACTTCCATGGTTTTTGCGTCGATGTATGGCTCTAACGCATCGTATGGGTAAGGCAGAGCGGGAAATGTATGCGACATAGTAAATCCTCCTTAATCGGAGGATTTACTCTAGTGTTAATGAAAATCATTATCAACTGAAATCTTGTAGGGTTATTTGCCTACTTTGACTAAAGGCAGCGTGATGGAGACGCGCAAACCTCCCAGTGGGCTGCGGCTCGCGACAATCGTACCGCTGTGCTGACGAATCGCACTTTCGGTGATGGTTAACCCTAATCCTGTGCCGCCAGAGTGACGATCACGAGCAGTAGACACACGATAAAATGGACGGAAAATCGCTTCTAACTCTTCATCCGGCACACCATCACCGTTGTCATCGACGGTAATCGTCAGTGTGTCAGTCTTGTCTTGAATGTCTATCTGCACTTCATCTTTTCCGTAATAAATCGCGTTGCGAATGATGTTTTCTACCGCGCTCATCAACAGTTTTGGGTTGCCTGAGATATGTCGCTCAGGGATCT
>NZ_JAWPOP010001000.1:0-521 GCF_033344345.1 Vibrio sp. 1978 | reverse complement strand
AAGCCCTAAATGGGTATTGTTGTGATTTTGTAAACTGCATGTTTAACATCAATTGGATGGGCTTTCAAACACAACCAGAATGTGGTTTTCGTCGCAGACAACAAGATGACACTAACGTTCTCGGTGTTTCAGGGCTTTTTGAGCGAAAAAAGAAAGCGAGCACGAAGCTCGCTTTGAGTTAGGAAGTGTTTAAAAAGGAAGTCGTAAGATTACTTCACGTACACGCGAGGGTTTGATGTGCCCCAAATGGTGTAAAGTTCTGGGAAGATCACGTCGGCGTTCTTCTCGATTTCTGCGGCATTGATGGTTTGAGATTTTTGGTTGCCGAACAGAACGACCTCAAAACCCGGCTTCACGCCTTTGATATCTGAAACGTCGATCATTGTTGTATTCATTGACGTTACGCCAACCACTTTTGCACGTTGACCATTGATCAGCACGTCTGCCGTATTGCCCATTTTTCTTGGGTAACCGTCAGAGTAACCGACAGGAAGGTTCGCCATTACGCTTTCTTTAGTGGT
>NZ_JAWPOP010000999.1:0-521 GCF_033344345.1 Vibrio sp. 1978 | reverse complement strand
TTTTTCGCCAATTTGGTCCAACAGTTTGCTGATGTTCTCGGTAGCTTCTTGGCTGCGCTGCGCCAAATCACGCACTTCAGAAGAGACAACCGCGAAGCCGCGACCATGTTCGCCCGCACGAGCGGCTTCAATTGCTGCGTTAAGGGCTAATAAGTTGGTTTGTTCAGAAACGCTGTTGATGGTCTCGACAATTTGGCCAATGCTCTGCGTGTCGTTCGCCAACTCTGCCATGCATTGTTCAGTGGCGTTGATTTGCTCCAACAAGCTTTGCACGGAGCGGTAAGACAATTCACTTTGGGTCTGGCAGTCGACCACTTTGTTATTCATGGTTGTGGTGTCACCCATTGCGCGCTCTGCGGACTGAGCGATTTCCACACTCGAGTGTGCGAGTTCAGTCATCGCGGTTGCGATGTTGTCGCACTTAGCGATGGTAGAGCGGCTACTGCTATCAAGATCCTGCGCAGATTCAACAATGTTTTGTAGTCGATTTGAGCTCTCGTTATTGGTCTTAGTGACGTCAA
>NZ_JAWPOP010000998.1:0-521 GCF_033344345.1 Vibrio sp. 1978 | reverse complement strand
TGTCGCGAGGAAGCCAGAGATACAAGCCCGACACCAACAGTAAAATACCTAAGCTGGCTGATATTTCGATTAAACGATCGCCAAGCTCACCAATCAGCAAGGTGCCATGAATGTTATTCATCAGCTCATAAACGCTGTCTGAGCGATCAATGGTGCCTTGAACCTCGCCCGTATATGGATCGACTGCAGCAACGAGCGAACGCCCATCTTCCGCTTTAATTGAAAACCGGTTGGCAAGATGCGCTGTTTTGGCAGGCACAAATTGAGTAACGCTGAAATCGGGATAGGCTTGCTTAACCGACTCTCACTGGATGGACACTGGTACCTTGTGCTCTTGCTGCACCACTTTTAGCGTAGTCTCATAGCGAGCCAGTTCAATCTCATCATCAAATAGCATCACCAGTCCGGTGACGGACAGCATGAGCATAAATGGGATAACGAATAATCCTGCGTAGAAATGCCATCGCCACGTCATAAAGTAGATGGATTTTGCGCGCGACGCTTCCTTGAGTTGAGGCTTT